>CALMSQ010000358.1:0-2776 GCA_937872345.1 uncultured Burkholderiales bacterium
ACCTCCGTCAGAGCAGATGAATGCCCATGGACGGAATTCCCGGAAGTACTCCACGACGCTGCGCCCGGTGTGTCCCGCAGTGCACAGAACGTTGCGATCGCGATCTTCGGGCAACGCGTATGCGATCGAATCCGTGCAGACGATGCTGCGCCCACTCGGCGCCGTGAAGACGACCCGTCGCCGCGCCGGATCGAAGAACGGCGGCCGGCGCGACCCGGTCGCCATTGCTTCGACCGCGTCGCGAACCGACATCCCGGGCTCGATGCCGATGCGCTGAGCGCAGTCGTTGATCCTGCTGAGGGCGCCGCAACGGTACATGTCCGGGCCATTGCCCATTTCGGCCGTCATCGAGTCGACCGCAGCTGCGGGCACTCCGAGTGCTTCGTAGTACCAGAGCCCCGCGATTCCTGCGCCGTCCTTTCCGATCGCGCAATCGAGCCCGATGACCGCCGATGGACTGGCCGCCATGACCATCCTCGCGCAAAGCACCCCGGCATACGACGCCGTGACCACGACCTCCCCCGTTGGCGCGACTGGCTGGCTGGCGACGTAAGCCTCGACGTGAGTAGCCGAATCGAAGACGAGCGCTCTCCGTCCGCCGATCTGAATGATTTCCGGAAGATGAATCGATCCCATGGGCGTCAAAGTCGTGGGCCTAGTGTCTGGCAACACCTGAACTGATCTCTGCAGCGGCTTTCTTGGCCATCTGGACGTACTTCGGCAGGTGCGCTTCCTTGAACTTCTTCTTGGCGATCACGACGGTGAGACTTCCCGCAATATCGCCGGGGCCCCGGAAAATCGGCGCACTGACCCCGAACAGTTCCGGATCGATCTCACCGAGGGCGACGCAGACTCCGGCGGTGCGAATGGCCCGCAACTTGTCCCTGAACTCGGGCCACGTCTCTCCCAGGCCTGCCTCGCGTATTGCGCGCGCCTCGTGCAGCATGAATGTCTTCAACTGATAGGGCGGCAGGTGAGCCAGGATCGATTTCGACGGTGATCCGCGAAAGAGCGGAAATGGCTGGCCTCGCTGCATGCTGAACCGATAGCCTGGATCCGACGACTCGTGGTGGATCGTCATCACCTTGTCCCGGTAGTAGGTGCACAGGAGGAGCAATCCATCGAATTCGGTGATCGTCCTCTGCATGACTGGTACCGCCACTCTCAGCAGCGGATCGGAAAGACGGATCTGCCGATCGAGTTCGATGACACGCGGACCAAGCACGAATCGACCACTCCCAAGGGGAGCCACGAAGCCGGCCGCTCCCAAGGTTCGCAAGTAGCGATAGAGAGTCGTCCTCGATAGCGACATGGCCGTCCCGATCTCTTCCGCTGTCCAGATCGGCCTTTCGAGGGTGAAGAGGTCGAGGATCGCCAAGAGGCGATCGTTGCTGCTTTCACGGACTTCCCTGGGCTCCGACTCTGCCGGCTCCAGAACGCGCAGCCTGGGCTTCGGTGCGAGAGACCGCCGCCCCGCTTCGTGCGCCAACGCCTTTGGTGCCTTTGTCATATCAGGGTTCGATAGTGGTGAAACGCGTCTTCGATGGACAGCCGCCATGCATGGTTACCCCACGCTCCCCAGCGCGACTCTGGGCTCGACACTCGAAGCCCGCCGCCTCAGGAAGAGGCCGTAGTTCACGGGGACGTCGCGGAACGCGTCGAGGCCAAGCTCCTGCGCTGCGAGCATCGGCCAGTTTGGATTCCACAGCGCCTCGCGGGCAATTGCGACGAGATCTGCCCGCCCCTCCCTTACGATGGAGTCGGCATGCGACGGCTCGCGGATGAGACCAACCGCCATGGTCCGGATGGCGGCCTGTCTTCGAATCGCCTGGGCGTAGGGGACCTGGAACCCTGGCTCAGGTCGTACCACGGTCGATGCCATCGCAGGCCGGATGAGTCCGCCACTCGAACAATCGATGACGTCGACTCCCAGCACGTTCAACTCGCGTGCGAATCGAACAGAGTCCTCCAGGACGAGGCCGCCGTCGTATCCATCGACTGCCGAAATCCGCACGAACAGCGGCAGATCCGCCGGCCAGATCGCCCGCACGCTCCGGATCACCCTCAAGGGGAACGCCATCCGGCGTTGGGCATCCCCCCCGTATTCGTCCGATCGCCAGTTGGTCAGGGGCGAGAGGAACTGATGGAGCAGGTACCCGTGCGCGCAATGAATCTCGAGAATTCGAAAACCTGCCGCTTGCGCGCGCTGGGCTGCCTCGCACCAGTGCGCACAGACCCCATCCAGCTCGGCTCCGGATAGCTCATGGGGAACGGGCCATCCATCCTCGACCGGGACCGGACTGGGTGCGACCAGGGGCCATGGCTTCTCGCCACGTTCGGCAAGATCAACGCTCCCAAGCGGTCCATTGCCGTGCCATGGACGCTGCGCACTTGCCTTGCGTCCGGCGTGGGAGAGCTGAATGCCGGGCACCGCGCCCAGACTCTCGATGAAACGCGAAATCGTCGCCAGCGGCTCGACGTGCGCGTCGTTCCAGATACCGAGGTCACCGTGCGTGATGCGCCCACGCTCCTCGACCGCGGTCGCCTCCACGATGACGGCGGCGGCGCCTCCCTGTGCGAACTTCCCGAGATGTACCAGGTGCCAGTCGGTCGGAAAACCGTCCGCGGCCATGTACTGGCACATCGGAGAGACGACGATCCGACTTCGCAGCGTCACGCCACGGAGCGTCAGCGGCGAGAAGAGGCCTGGTTCAGTCATCGCGAGGCGCTAGGAGGGCCGAAGGGCCGGTCACTGCTGGAGGTAGACCATGGGGTG
>CALMSQ010000359.1:0-8997 GCA_937872345.1 uncultured Burkholderiales bacterium
CGTTGGTGCCGAACGGCGGCATCAGGGTGTCGGCGTGGCGCGTGCGCATGTCGTAGACCGCCGCATAGGTGTCTGCGTCGCTGCGCCCCGTGCTGCCGTAATGGGTCAGGTCGGGTCCGCGCGTGCCCGGCTGCGTGCCGCCCCTCATCGCGTGGCAAGCCAGGCAGTTGCCCTTGTCGCGCGCGTGCGCGATCCGCCTGCCCCGGTCGGCGTCGCCGGCCAGGGGACCGTCGAGCACCTTCGCCACCGGCCTTCGCGTCGCGATGCTGCCGCAAGGCAGCGTGCGGCCCAGGCAGGGGAATGCGGCGTGGCCGCCCGGCGGCGGGGCGAGCTTCGGCGCCGGCGCCGGCGCCGGCGCCGGTGCGGGCCCGGGCGCCGGCACCTGCGCGCACGCGGCGAGCGCGGCTAGCGCGACCGCCGCAATGCAACCGGTTCCCGCGAACCTCACTGGCGCCCCGCTAGAACGTGTACGTCAGCTGCACGCCGAAGCGGGCGCCGACCGAGTCCGACACGATGCGGGCGTTGCTGGTCTGGATGTCGCGCAGCGCCGCGGTGCCGCCGAGGTAGACCGCGTTCGGCGACTGGACGTCGCGCAACTCGAGGTTCACCGTCAGGCGGGTCCGCGGATTGAAGCGGTAGTTCACGCCGAAGGTCAGGCTCTGGATCTTCCGGTAGTCGGCGCGGTTCCAGGTGGGCGTGCCCAGCGTCCGGTAGAGCTCGTCGTTGAGCGCGTAGCGGACGTCGAACTGCCAGTGGGTGTCGAGGTAGTAGCCGTAGTCGAGCGTGAAGCCGCGTGCCTTGTTGCCCTTCTCGGCGGCGATCTGCAGCTGGCCGCCGAAGGCTTCGTCGATCACGTTGCCGGTGGGCGTGTAGAAGATCATGCCGTCGGCGTACATCAGCTCGGCGCCCAGCCGGTGCCGGCCGCGGCCCGCGCCGAAGATCTCGCCGAGCGCCTTGAACCCGAAGCCGTGGCGGGTGAAGCCGAAGTCCTCGCTCAGGTCGCCGGCCGGGGTGACCTCGAAGTTGCGCGTGCCCTTCTGGCGATACGCGTAGAACTTCACGCCGTGCTTGTTCGGCCCCATGCCACCCGGCAGGTCGTACTCGGACGAGAAGTACAGGTTCAGGTCCTTCGCACTGTTGTAGTCGCGCAGGTCGTGCACGCCGCTGCCCTGCCCGACCATCACGGCGTACGTGTGGGTCCACTTGCCCGTCTTGAAGGCGTCGAAGAACTGCACGCCCCAGTCGCGCCCGAGATCGCTGTCGTAGCCGGTGAACGACGCGGTACCGTCGCTCTGGCCGGGGATCGGCCGCGTGCCCTTGGCGTTGGTGCGCACGAAGCGCTCGAGCTGCACGCGCGCGATGTAGTCGGTGGGCCAGATGTAGTTGACCGCGTCGAGGCCCTGGTAGATCTCCTCGGGGCCCGGCTTCTTCATCAGGCCGACGCGCACCCGCACGCCGGGCACGTAGCTGAAGGTCATCGTCGCGTCGGTGAGGCCGATCAGCCGGGCCCGCTTCGTGTCCAGCGGATCGTAGGTCGCCCCGTTCATGCCGGCGTTGGCCATCACGAAATAGTTGATGCGCGACGGGATCAGGTTGCCGCGCAGGCCGACGCCGAGGTTGTCCAGGTTGAAGTCGGACTGGCGGTCGTGCAACTCCGGGCCGACGCGGCAGTTGCCGTTGTAGCTGCCGTTGAGCAGCGAGAACTGGTTCGTGCCGACGTCGCGCAGCCCCGCGAGCTTGTCGCAGCCGTAGAAGTTCGTGTACGAGGCCTGCACGACGCCGAACACCTTGTGCGTCGTCGTCGGCGGCTCCATCGCCTGCAGCATCACCCAGTCGGCGGCCGCGGCCGCCCCGGCGGCCGACAGCGCGGCCACGGCAGCCGCGCGGCAGGCCGCCTTCGTCCATTCGACGCTCATCTGTCTCCCCCTCGCGCGATCGTCGTCGCGCTTCGTTGACCAGGCGCGTTCGCGCCGCCTTGTGGAGCCGGCGCGTTCGCGCCTACGGCGCCCGCAACCGCGGCGACATGCCCGGCTGCCCCCTGAAGTGCGCGTGGCAGGCCACGCAGCCCGACGTGACGGTGCCGAAATGCTGCGCGGCCGCGACCATGTCTCCCTTCTCGGCCGCCGCGGCCAGCTGCCGTGCGCCGCCCTCGACCGCGTCCTCCATCGCCGGGAGCACGGAGAGCGCCTGCGTCGTCACCATCTCGATCGGCAGGTAGGGCAGCATCCCGCCGCGCGGCAGCCGGTGATTGGCGATCCGGCGGGCGGCATCCGCGGCGAGCTCGCCGTTGTCGACCGCGATCGCCGCGCCGACCGCCTGGTAGTCGGCGAGGATCTCCTGCATGACCTGCCTGAGCGTCAGCCGATCGCTCTGGCGCGGATGCTTCAGCGCCACCTTCATCAGGAACTGCTTGATCTGCGGCGACAGCGCGTTGGCCTTCTCGACCAGGTCGGGCGTCATCAGCGCCATCTGCTTCTGCATCAGTTCCATGCCGCGCCGCATCTCGGCCATGTCCGCCGCCGGTGCGCTCGCCTGCGCGCGGGCCGGGGCGGCCGATCCCGGCGCCAGGCCGGCCAGCACCGCGGTCGCGCACGCGGCGACCGTGGACAGGAGGAAGAGGCGTTGTCTCATCGTCGTGTTTCCTTCGCGAGGGGTGGTCAGTCGTCGACCGCGACCGTGACGCTCATCAGCCCGATCAGGTCGCCGGCCTCGAGGCCGTCGCGGGCATAGCCGAGCATGTCCGGCTCGCCCTTGGGCTTGCCGTGGCAGGACAGGCACGCATCCATCAGGCGGATGGGCTCCATGTGGCGGTAGACCGCCTGCTTGCCCATCGTGGCGAACGCCGTCTGCGGGCGGTTCTCGTCGCGGCCCGCGTTCACGTAGTGCTGCATCGCGCTGCGCTCGACCTCGTCGGGCACGTTCACCGGGCTGCGGTAGTTGCGGCCGGGCTGCTTGATGATGATGCCGGTGCGCGCGGTGAACACCTGCCCCATCTCGCGCTCCCACTTGGCCGGCAGGAAGTTCTTCCAGGCGATGCCCTTGACGTTCAGGCGGTCCTGGTTGTTGTCGATCACCTGGCGGCCGGCCCAGAAGAGCTTCTCCAGCATCCGCCGCTGGCTCGGCGTTGCGTCGATCAGCTCGCCCTCGAGCGCGGCGCGCCACTGCCCCTCGAAGAATTCCCCGGTGAAGCCCTTGTCGCCGAGCGCGGGGTCGGTGAGCTTCCGGCTGTACGCGAAGATGATCATGCGGCCGGCGATCACCGCGCGCGCCAGCTTCTGCGCGGTGGCCGGCGCCTCGGACCTGGGTGCCTTCTCGAGGAACAGGTACTCGGGGTAGCCGCCCTTCGCGCGCGCGCCGATCGGGTCGGCCGCGGCGGACATCGCTGCCGAAATGATCGAGATCATGACAATCGCATGCCGGATCATCCGTCCCTCCGTGGCTGTGCTAGTTTCGAGACAGGCTAGGCCGCGGTCGTTTCCGGGGTGTTGCCGCAAGCCGGTGTTTGTTACGAGTTGTTTCGAGAGGCTGGGCGAGACGATGGCCGGCGAGCGCGGTCGGATCCTGGTGGTGGACGACGACGACGGACTGCGCGAGTTGCTGGTGCGCTACCTGTCGGAGAACGGCTACGAGGCGACCGGCGTGCCCGACGGCGCGGCGATGAAGCGCCACCTCGCCACCGAGCACGTCGACCTGCTGCTGCTCGACGTGATGCTGCCTGGCGAGGACGGCCTCACCCTCGCTCGCGCGCTGAGCGCGCAGGGGGCACCGCCGATCATCATGCTGTCGGCGCGCGGCGAGGAGATCGATCGCATCGTGGGCCTCGAGGTCGGCGCCGACGACTACCTCCCGAAGCCGTTCAGCCATCGCGAGTTGCTCGCGCGGGTGGCAGCCGTGCTGCGTCGACGCGGCGCGGCCCCCGCGACCGGGCGGCTGCGCCGCTTCGGGCCCTTCGAGGTCGACCTCGAGTCGCGACGACTCACCCGCAACGGCGAGGAGATCGAGATCTCGGGCGCGGAGTTCAAGCTGCTCGAGGTGCTGCTCGAGCATCCCGACCGCGTGCTCAGCCGCGATGCGCTGGTCGACCTGCTGAAGGGATACGAGCGCGCGCCGTTCGACCGGATGGTCGACGTGCGCGTGACCCGCCTGCGACGGCGGATCGAGCCCGATCCCGCACGCCCGGTCTACCTGCGCACCGTCTGGGGCGAGGGCTACCTGTTCTCGCCGGGGGCGACACGCGCTCGCGCATGATGCTGCCGCGCACGTTGTTCGGCCGCACGGCGCTGGTGATCGCGTCGGCCTCGTTTGCGTTCCAGCTCTTCACCATCGGCGTGGTCACCTGGTTCGCGCTGATGCCGCTCGGCCAGCGCGCGACGAGCGACTTCGCCGCGCTGATGGTCGACACGGCGCGATCGTGGGCCGCCGAGCCCGCCGCCGAGCGGCCGTGGATCCAGGAGCGCATCCACCGCGAACACCGGCTGCAGGTCCAGGATCCCCCCGGCAACGTGCAGGGGTTCACGCGCCGCCTGCCGTACTTCGGCCTGCTCGAGGCGGCGCTGGGCGCGCGCATCGGCCAACGCGTCGAATTGCGCGCGAGCCATTCGGACGACGGCGAGCAGTGGTACTGGGCCGACGTGCCCGCCGACGGCCAGACGGTCCGCATCGGCTTCCCGGCCAGCCGCGTCGACGTCCAGCCGTGGCTGGCGATGCTGCTCATCCTGTCGGTGGGCACGGTGGTGGCACTGGTCACGTCCGCGTGGCTCGCGCACCGGCTCATCGGCCCGCTGACGCGAATGGCCGGCGCGGCACAGGGGATCGGCCAGGGGCGCCGCCCGGACCCGCTCCCCGAGACCGGCCCGACCGAGATCGCCACGCTCGCCCGCGAATTCAACCGGATGGGCGAACAGGTGCAGGAGCTGCTCGCCAACCGCACGACGCTGCTCGCGGGGATCTCGCACGACCTGCGCACGCCGCTGGCCCGCATCTCGCTGGCCCTCGGCATGCTGTCCGAGAAGCCCGAGCGCGAACTGTTCGACCGCGTGATGCGCGACGTCGATGGCATGAACGAGCTGATCGCGCGCTGCCTCGAAGTCGGGCGGGACTTCGCCGAGCGCGACACCGTGGACTTCGACCTGTGCGACCTGCTCGCCGAGGTCGCGGGCGAGCACGCGCACGCCGGCGCGGCGATCCACGGCCGCAAGGGGCCGCAGTGCCGGGTGCGCGCACGACCGCTCGCACTCAAGCGCATCCTGTCGAACCTGGTCGACAACGCGCTGCGCTACGGCGGCGGCGAGCCGGTCGAGCTCGAGTACCGGCTCGTCGACGGCCGCGTCGACATCTGCGTGCTCGACCGCGGTCCGGGTCTGCCCGACGAGGAGCGCGAAGCGGTGTTCCGCCCGTTCTATCGGCTCGAACCGTCGCGCAGCAGCAGTACCGGGGGCAGCGGCCTGGGCCTCGCGATCGTGCGCCAGCTGGCCAACGCCAATGGCTGGAGCGTCGACCTCGCGCCGCGCGAAGGCGGCGGGACGGCGGCCTGCGTGCGCGTGCCGCTCGCCGATCGGATCTCCGAATCGTGTGGCCTCGCGCACTTCACACCCGCCGACGCATCCACTACCATGCACTCAAACGATCGCCCCTCCCGATGACTGCGCATGCGCCGATCCGGGGGCGCCACGACAACCAGGAGGGGACCATGGCCGGCAGCGCGCCCGGCGTGCCCGTCGTCGCCGATCTCGGCGCGATCATCAAGACGCTCGACCGGCGTGGGCGGCTGGTGCGCGTGCGCTCCGAGGTCGACCCCGCCTGGCAGCTCGCGTCGATTGCCGCGCATTTCGAGGGCCGGCCGCAGGCAGTGCTGTTCGAGAAGGTCAAGGGCAGCCGTTACCCGGTCTTCACCGGGCTGTACTGGTCGCGCGAGCTGCTCGCCGATCTCTTCGGGCGCCCCGAGCACGCGCTGCCGCAGCACGTCTCGCAGTGCATCCGCAACTGGCAGCAGCGCCCGGTCGATCCGGTCGTCGTCGAGACCGGGCCGGTGCTGCAGGTCACCGAAGCCGGGGTCGACCTCTCGAAGCTGCCGGTGCCGATCCACGCCGAGCGCGACGGGGGGCCGTACTTCGATGCGGCGGTGGTCATCGCGCGCGATCCCGAGACCGGCGTGCGCAACGCGTCGATCCAGCGCTTCATGGTCGTCGGCAAGGACCGGCTGGCCGTCAACATCGACGCCGGCCGGCATCTCGAAACCTACCTCGAGAAGGCGGCGCGGCTCGGGCAGTCGCTGCCGTTCACGCTGAACGTCGGGGTCGGCCCGGGGCTGCACTTCTCGGCCGCCACGCCGGCCGAAGCCGCGCCGATCGACACCGACGAGCTGGGCATCGCCAGCGAGTTCCACGGCCAGCCGCTGCAGCTGGTGCGCGGCACCACGTCGCCGGTCGAGATGGTGGCGCACGCGATGTTCGCGCTCGAGTGCGAGATGGTGCCGGGCGAAGTGCACGACGAAGGGCCGTTCGCCGAGGTCACCGGCTATTACGCCACGGTCGCCCCGAGGCCGCTGGTGCGCGTGCACCGTATCCACCGGCGCCGCCAGCCGGTGTTCCAGACCATCCTGTCCGGCGTCGAAGTCTTCAACTCGGTCGGGCTGCTCGGCGAGGCGAACGTGCTCGCGCTGCTGCAGAAGCAGGTGCCGGGCGTGAAGGACGTCTACTTCTCGCACGGCGGCTGCGGCTTCTACCACGCGGTGGTGCAGATCGCGCAGAAGCGCGCCGGCTGGGCGAAGCAGGCGCTGATGGCGGCGTTCGCTGCGTTTCCGCCGCTGAAGATGGTCACCGTCGTCGACGACGACGTCGACATCCGCGATCCGGCCGACATCGAGTGGGCGATGGCGACCCGGCTCGACCCGGCCAAGGGCATCATGGTGATCGACAACGTGTTCGGGCACGGGCTGAACCCGTCGTTCCCGAACTACCTGGGCGCCAAGGTCGGCTTCGACGCCACGCGCCCGTTCCCGCACACGCCCAACTACGACCGCGCGAAAGTGCGGCCGACGAGCCTCGATGGGCTCGACCTGGTGATCCCGCCAACCGCTTCGACCCGACAACAGTGAGGTGAAACCATGACCCGAATGCTTTCGCTGCCGTTTCCCGCGCCCGGCTCGCTGGCCCGGCGCCTTGCCGCCTCGCTGATCGCGGGCGCCGCGGCGCTGGCCGCGCCGCTGGCGGCCGGAGCCGCCGAGATCAACCTCACCTATGCGTTCTTCGCGCCGGCCGGCACCTTCCCCGGCAAGCAGATGGCACACTGGGCCGAAGAGATTGCCAAGCGCACCAACGGCAAGGTCGCGGTGAAGACCTTCCCCGCCGGCACGCTGCTCGGCGCGCGCGAGATGTACGACGGCGTCACCAAGGGCGTCGCCGACATCGGCCTGGGCGCGCCGTCGTACGACCCGGGCCGCTTCCCGCTCACCTCCGGCGTCTCGCTGCCGGTCGGCTTCCCGAACGCGACGGTGGCCAGCCGCGTGCTGTGGGAGATCACGAAGGAGTTCCAGCCCAAGGAGTTCGAGAACTTCAAGGTGATCGCGATGTTCACCACCGAGCCGGGCTACATCCAGTCGCGCAAGCCGGCAGGCACCGCGGCCGAGCTGGCCGGCATGAAGTTGCGCGCCGCCGGCACCGGCGTGCCGGTGCTCAAGGCGCTCGGCGCGGCGCCGGTCGGCATGCCGATGCCCGAGGTGCCGCAGTCGGTGCAGACCGGCGTCATCGACGGCACGATGACCTCGCGCGAAGTGCTGCAGGACTTCAAGCTCGCCGAGACGCTGAAGTACGTGACCGACTACCCGACGGTGGTCGTCACATTCGCCGCGGTGATGGACCGCAAGCGCTTCGACGCGCTGCCGGCCGACGTGAAGAAGGTGATCGACGAGCTCGGCCCCGAGATGGCGGTCTGGACCGGCCAGTACCACGACAAGCAGAACGTCGGCGGCGCGCTCGAGTGGGCGAAGAAGACGCACAACCTGCAGATCGTTCCGGTGTCGGCGCAGGAGCGCGCGGCCTGGGACGCCAAGCTCAAGCCGATGGAAGACGAGTGGGTCAAGGAGATGACCGCCAAGGGCCTGCCCGCGGCGAAGTACCTCGCGCGGATGCGCGAGTTGCGCGACCAGTACATGAAGCAGTGAGCGGGCGCGCCCGCAGATGTCCTGGCTCGAAAGGTTCGACGCGTTCGTGAACCGGGCGCTGGCCTGGGCGGCCGGCCTCGCGCTGATCGCGATGATGGTGTTCACCGTCGCCGACATGGTGCTGCGCGCGCTCGGGCGACCGGTGGCCGGATCCTACGAGATCATCGGCTGGCTGTCGGCGGCGGCGATGGCGCTGGCGCTCGGCTACACCCAGCAGCACCGCGGGCACGTGGCGATCGACCTGCTGACCACCCGCCTGCAGGGCCGCGCGCGCGCGGCCGTCGAGCTGCTGATGAGCCTGCTCGCGCTGCTGCTGTTCGCGGCACTCGCCTGGTACCTCGCGCGATACGGCCGGGTGCTGCACGAGACCGGCTCGCTGTCCGAGACGCTGAAGGCGGTCGTCTATCCGTGGGTCTACGTCGTGGCCGCCGGCGCCGCCGGGCTCGCGCTCGCGCTGCTCGTCGACTTCCTGCGCTCGGCGGCACGGCTGCGAGCGGCGCAGCGACAGGGCTGGTAGGCGGCATCGGGGCCGCGACGAGGAGAACGATGGACCCGGTCACGATCGCCGTCATCGGCCTGGTGGTGATGTTCGCGCTGATGCTGTTCGGAATGCCGATCGGCTTCGCGATGCTGCTGGCCGGCGTGCTCGGCAACGCCTACCTGCTGTCGGTACCGGCCGCGACGCACCTGCTGTCGACCAACGTCTGGGAGCAGTTCTCGTCGTACGGGCTCAGCGTCGTGCCGCTGTTCGTGCTGATGGGCCAGTTCGCCTATCGTGCCGGCATCACCGAGCGGCTCTACGACGCGGCCTACAAGTGGTTCGGGCGCATGCCCGG
>CALMSQ010000360.1:0-8991 GCA_937872345.1 uncultured Burkholderiales bacterium
AAGACGCTGGAGCGGGTGGGGCTCGCCGCGCGCCTCGAGCACCCGCCCGGCCAGCTGTCGGGCGGCGAGCGCCAGCGCGTCGCGCTCGCGCGCGCGCTGGTCACCGAGCCGAGATGCGTGCTTGCCGACGAGCCCACCGGCAACCTCGACAGCGCGACCGCGGCGCACGTCTACGAACTGATGGAGACCCTGTCGCGCGAGCTCGGCGTGGCCTTCGTCATCGTCACCCACGATCGCGAACTCGCGTCGCGCGCCGACCGGGTCCTTCAGTTGCGCGACGGACGCATTCTGGCGGACGATCGGGACCGGTGAACCTCTTTCCAGAACCCTTCGTGCGGAGTCGAAGATGAAGAAAACGCTGCATCGCCCGATCGGCGCCCTGTTCGCCGCCATCGCCGCGCTGTCCGTGGCCACGAGCGCGGCCGCGCAGGGAGCCGACCCCGGCTGGCCGAGCCGGCCGATCAAGGTCGTCATCCCTTACGGCAGCGGATCGTCCCCCGACGTGTTCGCGCGAATCGTCGGCGAGCGGCTGCAGCAGAGGCTCGGCCAGCCGGTGCTGGTCGAGAACCGGGTGGGCGCGGGCGGCAACGTCGGCACCGGCGCGGTCGCCAAGGCGCCCGGCGACGGCTACACGTTCGTGGTCAGCACGAACGGCCCGCTGGTCTACAACACCGTGCTCTACAAGAAGCTGCCCTACGACCCGTTCACCGACCTGCGGCCGGTGGTGCTCGGCGGCGGCCAGGCAAACGTGTGCGCGGTGCGCGCCGACTCGGGCATCACGTCGCTCAAGGGGCTGGTCGACGCGATGAAGGCCAACCCCGGCAAGTTCAACTATTCGTCGATCGGCGTCGGCAGCCTGTCTCACCTGGGTGTCGAGTTGCTGAAGGCGAAGACCGGTACCTTCGCGGTCCACATCCCGTATCCGTCCTCGCCGCAGGCGATCCTGTCCATCCTTCAGGGCGACGTGCAGTTCTCGTGCGTCCCGGCCGTCGCGGTGATGCCGCAGGTCAAGGCCGGCAAGCTGCGCGCGCTGGCGGTGTCCACCGGCAAGCGCAGCGCGCTCATGCCCGACATCCCGACGATGAAGGAAGCGGGCCTGCCGGAGATCGAGAGCACGGCATGGATGGCGTTCATGGCGCCGGCGTCGACGCCGACGCCGATCGTCGAGCGGATGAACCGCGAAATCAACGCGGTGCTGGCGATGCCCGAAGTGCGCGAGCGGATGCACTCGATGTACATGGAGCCCATCGGGGGATCGATCGAGGACCTGCGCAAGTTCATGCTGAAGGAGCGCGAGGTGATGACCCCGATCATCCGCCGCAGCGGCGCGACGATCGACTGAAGCCTCGCGGGCCGCTGCGCGCGGCCGCCCGGGGCGCGGCGCCGATGCTGATCGACACGCACTGCCACCTCGACGCCGCCGAGTACGACGCCGATCGCGACGCGGTGCGCGAGCGCGCGTTCGCGTCGGGCGTGGCGGCGATCGTCGTTCCGGCGGTCGACGTCGCCAGCTTCGACGCGGTGCGCGCGCTGGCCGCCGCGGATGCTCGCATCGGCTACGCGCTGGGCATTCATCCGCTCTACGTCGACCGCGCCGGCGAGGACGACCTCGCGCGGCTGCGCCACGCGCTCGAAGCGTCGATCGACGATCCGGCGCTGCTCGCGGTGGGCGAGATCGGGCTCGACTTCTTCGAACCGGGGCTCGACCGGGCACGCCAGGAGCGCTACTTTCACGCGCAGCTCGAGCTCGCCCGCGAATTCGGGCTTCCGGTACTGATGCACGTGCGACGTTCGCAGGACGTGATCCTCAAGCACCTGCGCAGCGTCCGACCGCCCGGTGGCATCGCGCACGCGTTCAACGGCAGCGTGCAGCAGGCAGCGCAGTACCTCCAGCTCGGCATGGCGCTCGGGTTCGGTGGCGCGATGACGTTCGATCGCGCGCTGCAGATCCGCAGGCTGGTGCGCGAGCTCCCCGGCGAGGCCCACGTGCTCGAGACCGACGCGCCCGACATCCCCCCGGCGTGGATCGCGCGTCGCCGCAACGAGCCCGCGCAACTCGCGCGCATCGCGCAGGTGTTCGCGGACCTGCGCGGCGAGCCGGTCCAGCTTGTCGTCGAGCGCACGAGTGCCAATGCCGCGCGCGTCGTGCCGCGGCTGGCCGCGCTGCTGCAACAGCGCGGCTAGGTCAGGCGGCGCGCGGCGCGAGTGGCGCCCAGTGACTGCCCAGCGCCAGGGCTTGCGGCCACGGCAGCAGCATGGCTGGCTCCGACGGATGCCAGCGCCCCACGCCCTTCGCACCGGCGATCACTACCGCGCCTTCGCCGATCCGGCTGAGCGCGCACGCCTGCTGCATCCGCGCAATGAGCGTCAGCTCCGAAGGGGCATCGTGGCGCCAGAGCAGGGCCTGCCCGGTTGTCTGGCAGCTGATGACGAAGCCGCCCTCGGCCGGGGCGATGTCGCCCGCGTAGCCGTGGCCGCCGCCGCCGAAGGCCGGCACGTCCAGGTCGCGACCGTCCCAGACGGCGAGCAGCGGCGCGTCGGCGCGGCGTGCCGGATCATCGTGCTCGGCCTGCAATGCGAGGCCCAGCACGGGCCTGTCCTGGCCGGGCAGTGCGCTCCATGCCATGTGCCGCACGCTCAGCCGTCGATCCTGCAGGCGCCATTGGCCGCGCGAAGCGCCGGTGCGGGCGTCGAGCAGCACGAGCGACGAGTCCATTCGGTCGAGGTCGCGCTTGCGGCCGTCGGAAGTGCGCAGCACGCTGCCGTTGGCCACGACGATCCCACCGTCGGGGTCGACGAGCAATTGATGCGGCTCGGGGCCGTGGCTGCGCCATTCGTCGAGCTTGCGCAGCGTGCGCCGGTCGCGCACGCCGATCCAGCCTTCGCCGGTGTCGGCGTCGAACTCGGTAGTCAGCAGCGCTTCGCCGCCGGGGTGGACGATCACGTGTCCCGCGAAGCGGCGGTTGCCCGGCTCGTCGGTCGTCGAGACGCTGCGCATCAGGCGCCCGTCCGCGTCCAGGCGCCACAGCCAGGTGCCGTAGCGGAACGCGGCCGCGACGATTCCGCCGTCTTCCTCGGCCTGCAAGCCGTGGCCGCGCCCCGGGACCTGCACCGCGGACGCGACGCGGACTGCGCGCCGCTCCCAGTCGATCTCGATGATGCCGACCTGTTGCGCGCTGTCGGCTGCGGCGCCCCGCCAGGTTGCGCCGAGGCGGCTCGTGTGAGGGTCCGCGGGCTGGGCGGGGCCTGCCTGTCCCGCGGCACGCAGTGTGACGTCGCCCGCGCCGGCCACGGCAGCGAAAGGGGATGCCGCGACCGATACCGCGGCGAGCACGATGAAGTTGCGTCGGTCCATCTCGATGCTCCCGATCAGAACCGGTAGGAGACAGTGGCTTGCAGCGTGCGTGGCCGCCCCGGGATGTAGTGTCCCCGGTACAGGAAATCGGCATAGTGCCGATCAGCGAGATTGAACAGGTTGAGCTTGAAGGCGAAGTCGCCGCGGACGTACTCGGCCATCAGGTCGACCGACACGAAGCCCGGCGCCTCGATCTGGCTCGTCGGGGCCAGGCCGACCGGCTTGTCGTGGCTGCGCGCGGTCAGGCCGCCGCCGACCCGCCATTGCGGCGTCAATCGGTAGGTACTCCACAGCGAGGCCGTGTGCTTCGGCGTCAGGCCCGGTCGCGAGCCGACGGGCTCGGTGCCGGGGGCTCCGCTGGCGCTGTCGACGCGCGCGATCGGGATGAACGCGTACGAGACGAACATCTCCCAGCGCGGCGTGATGCGCCCGGCCACGTCGAGCTCGAGCCCGGCGGCGTGCCGCTTGCCCGAGAGCACGTAGTTGCAGGCGTTCACCGTGTCGGCGTCGCGGTTGCGTTCGTTGAACTTGGTCGAGTGGAACAGCGCGAAGCGCGTCGACAGCCGGCCGCCGGCGGCCTCGATCCGTCCGCCGAGTTCGACGTTGCGGCTCTTCTCGGGGTCGACGTCTGCGGTGCCCGCATCGTATTGGTACGCGTCGCCCGACGTGTTGAACGAGGTCCCGTACGACAGGTGGTACGACTGGTGCGGGGTGGGCTGGTAGAGCAGGCCCAGCCGCTGGCTGAGCAGCGAATCGCTGCGGCCGATCGTGCTCGCCGGCGCGACCGAGCACGGGTTGGCGGGGTTGGCGGCCACCGAGATGTTCCGGTACGTACCCTCGAAGCGGTCCCAGCGCAAGCCGCCGAGCAGCTTCCACGACGGCGCGATGGTGACCAGGTCCTGGGCGTAGACGCCAAGCGCCTGTGCCTCGAAAGTGCGATTCTTGGTGAGGGCGCGCAGCGCCTCGCTGACTCGCGCACCGTCGTCGGGCGTACCCACCGTGGTCGTCGGCTTGGCCAGCGAGACGCCGGCCGGCACGTTCGCGGCGAAGTTTTCGAACTCCTCGTCGGCCAGGTCCACGCCCGCCTGCACCGAGTGCTCGAGGCCGAACCAGCGGTGCTTGCCGCTGTAGTCGCTCTGCAGGTAGCGGGTGTCCATGTTCATGATCTTGTTGTTCGTTCCCCGCGTCAGTACCGTCGCGTCGCTGAACGTGTCGGCGTTGACGGCCAAGCCAGTGGGCTGCAGCGCCGCGGCCGCGAAGCGGATCGCGCTGGCGCGCTGGTCGCGCTCGTATTCGCCGATGCGCACCGCGGTGCGCAGTTCGGCGTCGTCTCCGAAGCGGAACACGTGGGAGAAGTGGGCCTGCGTGGTGCCGGTCTTCGAGTAGTCGCTCGCCATGCCGTAGTAGTTCTTCGGATCGGTCTTCCACAGGTAGCTGCCGCCCGAGGCCGGACCGGGGGCCAGCCACGGCAGCCCATAGTGGATGCCGTTGTCGTTCTGCAGGTGATACAGCCCGGCGGAGAACTCGTGCCGCGTGCCGATGCCCCACCGATAGGTCGGTGCGACGCCGTAGTTGTCCAGCGGCACCCCGTAGTTGTCGGCGCGCGTCACGACCATGTTCAGACGCAGCGCCGCGTCCTGGCCGGTGCGCTTGTTGAAGTCACCCAGCGTGCGAAGGTACTCGCCGCTGCCGAAGGTCAGGCCCAACTCGTTCTGGTCGACGAGTAACGGCCGCTTGCTGACCTGGTTGACGGCACCGCCGGTGGAGCCGCGGCCGAACAGCATCGAGGCCGATCCACGCAGCACCTCGAGGCGGTCCCAGTTGAAGCTGTCGCGCTCGTAGAACGCCGGATCGCGCATCCCGTCGATGAAAATGTCGCCCGAGGCCTGCAGCGAGAACCCGCGCAGGCGGATGTCCTCCTCGGCGCCTTCGGCCGCCTGGAAGCTGACCCCGGAGGCGTGCTTGAGCGCCTCTTTCAGCGTGTCGAGGTTGCGGTCGTCGATCAGGCGCTCGGTGATCACGGTGACCGACTGGGGGATGTCGCGCAGAGGCTGGTTGCCCTTGCCGATCGTGGTCGTCGTCGCGCGCAGCGTTTCCTTGCCGGTGGTGGTTTCGGGCGACGCGGTCGCGCGAACCGCGGGCATTACGGCCTCGGTCGCGGCCTTGCCCCGGCCGTCGGCGTCGAGTGAAGGCTGCGCAGGCGCGGCGTCGATGGCTCCGAGCCCGGCCACCAGCGCCGCGATCGGCGAGAGTCGGGGCAACGAAGGGCGGGAGCGGATAGCGGGCGTGCAGGGCATCGGTCGGTCCGTGGCGCGAGGAAGGTGGGAGAGAAGAAGGAGGGAAGAAGCGGGTGCGCGGGCGTGGTCGCGAATGTCGGCCCGGCGCGTCAGCGCGGCTCGGGCTCGCTGACGAAGCCGATCCGGGTCAGTCCGGCGCGGGCGGCGTCGGCGAGCGTCTCGGCCACGAAGCGGTAGTCGGTCGACTGGTCGGCGCGCAGGTGGATCTCCGGCTGCGGCTCGCGGTTGCCCGCGGCGACCATGCGCTGCGCCGCTTCCTCGCGGGTGATCGATTCGCCGTTCCAGTAGCGGCCCCCCGTCGCGTCGATCGCGAAGTCGATCCGTTGCGGCTCGAGGCGGTTGACCTGCGAATCTGCCCTGGGAAGCTCCAGCTTGACGGCGTGGGTCAGCAGCGGCGCGGTGACGATGAAGATCACCAGCAACACCAGCATCACGTCGATCAGCGGCACCATGTTGATGTCGGACATCGGTGCCGTCCCGCTCTTGCGGTCGAACGAGGCGAAGGTCATGACGACGCGCTCCTCTCAGGCACCGGCGACCGCGTGAAGCGGCTGCACGGCGCCCGGCGGCTGGTGTTCGGCCGATTGCAGCGCCTGTCCCATCGACAGGAAGGTGAGGAGTTCGAACGCGAACGCGTCAAGGGCGCCGTTGAGCACGCGGTTGCTGCGCGTGAAGGCGTTGTAGGCGACGACCGCGGGCACCGCTACGCCGAGGCCGATCGCGGTCATGATCAGCGCCTCGCCGACCGGGCCCGCGACCTTGTCGAGTGTGCCGGCCCCGGAAATGCCGATCGCCACGAGCGCGTGGTAGACGCCCCAGACGGTGCCGAAAAGTCCCACGAAGGGAGCGGTCGCGCCGATTGTCGCGAGGGTGGTCAGGCCGTTCTCGAGCCGGGTGTTCTCCTCGTCGAGCACCTTCTTGATCGTGCGCGTGACGAAGTCCTGCGCGCTGCCGGCCTCGGAGAGCCGCGCGGCGCCGTATTTCGCGTGATGCGCTCGCGCGTGCATCGCATGCGCCGCCAGGTGCGAGAACGGGTCGCGCGCGCCATGCGTGGCGATCTCGGCGTTCACTTCCTCGAGCGAGCGAGCGTTCCAGAACAGGCGCAGGAACTGCTCGCTGCGGCGCGCCCGGATCGCCTGCGACAGCCCCTTGATCGCGATCAGCACCCACGAGGTCACCGACATGGCCAGCAGCAGGAGCAGCAGGGCCATGCCGACGAAATCGGTTTGGGCGAGGAAGTGGGAGATCCCCAGCGAGACTTGCGGTTCCTGCACGATCAACTCTCCAGTTCGAAAATCAGCGGCATCACGACCCAGAAAGGCATCGCGACCCCGTTCTCGGTATACGGCTTGAAGCGGGTGGTCCGGACCGTGGCGAGCGCCGCCTCGTCCAGCCGCGGGTAGCCGGATGAGCGGACGATCACCGTCTCGCGCGGCGCGCCACCGGCGTCCACCAGCACCCGGATGTCCACGCGCCCTTCTTCGAGCAGGCGGCGCGACGTGGGCGGGTAGCGCAGGACGGGCAGCGCCAGGTACTCGACCGCGCGGATCGAGATGTCCTTCGGCGCCGGGCTGGGGGTGGGCGCGGGCGGCGGCGGGGCGGCCGCAACCGCCGGCTGCGGCATCGGGTCCCGGGTCGTAGCGGCCGGCGCCGGCTCGATCGGGGCAGGGGCCTGCTGGGCGACCTGCTCCGGTTGCGGTGGCTCGGGCGGCGTCACGGCGGGTCGCTCGACCTGTTTCACTGTCCTCTTCGTTGCGATGACCGGGCGCTGCAGCGGCGGCGTCACGGCAGGCGCGGGAGGCGGCGGGGGCGGCGGCGCCACCTGCGGCGGTTCGGGGGCAGGGGGGACGACCAGCTCGGCGAAGATCGGGGCGGGCGCGCCGAGAGAAGGACGGGCCGGCGCGATCCGCATCAGGCCATGGATCGCCAGCGCGTGCAGCGCGACCATTGCGAGCGCGACCGTGACCCGCGCCGGACGGGGCAACGGGGCGGTCGGGTTCGGCGCGGGCATCGCGAGGCTGGCTGGCACGTCTCGTGCTCTTCGTGATCGGAGCGCGAATGATAAGGGTTCGTATTCTGATTCGCAACTGATTCGTGTTCGCAAATTTCCTGCGGGGTTCCGGAACGAGGCGGTGCGGCCTAGAGCGCCCGTTCGATGGCCGGCGGCGACGCGTCCGACTAGCATCGGCGAATGCAACCGATCGGCGCGCTAGTCGGCTCCGTGCCCCTGCCGGCTGCAATCGTCGTCGCGGCGCTGATGGTGCACCGACTGCCGGCGCTGCCTGGGCCGACCGTCGCGCTGGGGTTGCTGCTTTCGGGTCTGGCCCTGCTCGCGGTTGCGTCGCGACGTCGGTCGCACCACGGGTGGCAGCTGGTCGCGGTCGCCGTCGCGGCGACCGGGTGGACGCTGCAGCTCGCCGAGCGTGCGCTGTCCGAGCGGCTGGACGCCTCGCAGGAAGGACGCGACTTCGTCGTCGTCGGTCGGATCGCTTCGATGCCCGTCGCCGCCGATCGTGGCATCCGCTTCGGATTCGACATCGATCGCTGCCTGCCGCCGGGCGACGATTGCCCGGCTTCGCGCCGGGTGCGGCTCTCCTGGCAAGGCCACGCAGCGGACTCGCCTGGCGAGGGGCCGCCCGGGAGCGCCGGCACATCCGCGCCGCTGCCCGGCGAGCGATGGCAGCTCAACGTGCGGCTGAAGCGGCCTCACGCATTGCACAACCCGGGCGTGTTCGACGCGGAGCTGCGCGCGCTCGAAGAGGGCATTGCCGCCGTCGGCTACGTGCGCGCCTCGCGTCGCCTGGCCGTCGGCAACGAGCGCCTCGACGCCGGGTTCACGCCCGGCACTGCCTTCGAGCGGGCACGCGCCCGCTTGCGTGCGGCGATGCTCCTCGCGCTCGCCGACTCGCGCGACGATGCCGCGGGCGTGCTGGTCGCGCTGGTCGTCGGCGACCAGGCCGCCATTCCCTCTCGGTGGTGGGAGATCTTCAACAAGACCGGCATCGGGCACCTGATGAGCATCTCGGGGCTGCACATCACGATGCTCGCCGGACTGGCGGTGTGGGCAAGCCGGCGCGTGCTGCGCACACGCATCGCCGCGCGCACCGGCGTGTTGCTGCGTTGGCCGGCCGGTCGCATCGCGTGGCTGGCGGGCGTGGCGACGGCCTTCCTCTACGCGGGGCTGGCGGGCTGGGGAATCCCGGCGCAGCGAACTTGCTGGATGCTGCTGGTGGCAGGGATTGCGCTGGTCACCGGGCGTTCGAGATCGACCCTGCACGTGCTGGCGCTGGCGTCCGGTCTCGTCACCGTGCTCGATCCCTGGGCGCCGCTTGCGGCGGG
>CALMSQ010000361.1:0-3237 GCA_937872345.1 uncultured Burkholderiales bacterium
GTGAGCGTGGCGGGCGGTTCGTCCGGCGGCACCGATCACCAGCTGCTCGGCAAGATCATCAAGGCGCTGGGCCGCAATCCGCGCGAAGCGGCCTACGTGGCCTTCGCGGGCGGCGGCCCGGCCAATGCCGCGATCCTCGGCGGGCAGGTCACCGCGGGCATCTCGGGGTATTCGGAGTTCGCCGAGCAGATCGAGGCCGGCCGGATGCGCGCGCTCGCGGTGTCGGGGTCGATCCGGATTCCCGGCGTCGACGTGCCGACGCTGACCGAGCTCGGGTTGCCGGTCACCGCCGCGAACTGGCGCGGCGTGTTCGGCGCGCCCGGTACGACTCCGGCGCAGCGGCAGGCGCTGGTCGACCTGCTGACGAAGATGCACGCCTCCGAACCGTGGCGTAGCGTGCTCGCGCAGCGCAAGTGGGCCGACGTGTTCCTCGCCGGCGACGCGTTCGGCAAGATGCTCGCCGAGGACATCTCGAGCACCGAGGCGGTGATGAAGGATCTCGGGCTCGCCTGAGCGGGATGCCCGTGACACGCGCCCGACGCGGCCCGATTGCGCTGGCCGTCGCGCTGCTGGCCGGCGTCGCGATCGCGGCCTGGCAGGTCACGCTGATCCCCGAGCCGACGGTCGGCGTCGGGGTGGGTCCTCGCGCGATGCCGGCTGCGCTGGTGGCGCTGCTGGCCGCGCTGGGCGCCGCGTACCTGTGGAGCGCGCTGCGCGGCCGCCAGGCCGACCTGCTCGACGACCCGACCGAGTCGGCGCAGCCGGGGGCGGGCTCGCGCGTCGCACTGCTGGCGCTCGGGCTCGCTACGATCCTGTTGCTCACGCCGCTGGCGGGAATCGGCGTCGCGTGCAGCCTCGCGTTCGCGCTCGTCGCGCGCGCGTTCGGCAGCCGTCGCGCGCTGCACGATCTCGTGGTCGGCGTGCTGTTCGTGTTCGTCGCATGGTTCGTCTTCGACCGGCTGCTGGGCGTGCAACTCGGCCGCTTCGCCAGTTTCGTTCCGTGGCCCTGAGCGACACCGCGTGGACGCCCTGCACGCGCTGATCGGCGGCTTCGCGGCCGCGCTGCAGCCGACGATCCTGCTCTACGGGTTCCTGGGGTGCCTGCTCGGCACGCTGGTGGGCGTGCTGCCGGGCATCGGGCCGGCGCTGACGATCGCGTTGCTGCTGCCGTTGACCTTCAAGGTGCCGGCCGCGGCGATGTTCGTGATGTTCGCGGGCGTCTACTACGGGGCGATGTACGGCGGATCGACGACGTCGATCCTGATCAACACGCCCGGCGAGTCGGCCACCGTCGTCACCGCGCTCGAGGGCTACCGCATGGCGCGCGCCGGGCGCGCCGGCGCCGCGCTCGCGACGGCAGCGATCGGCAGCTTCGTGGCGGGCACGATCGGGACGGTCGCGCTCACGTTCGTCGCACCGGTCGTCGTCGAGGCGGCACTGAAGTTCGGCCCCGCCGAGTACTTCAGCCTGATGCTGTTGTCGCTGGTCGCGGTGTCGGCAGTGCTCGGCAGCTCGGTGCTGCGCGGGCTCGTCTCTCTGTCGCTCGGCCTGCTGCTGGGGCTGGTGGGCGTCGACATCCAGAGCGGGCAGCCGCGCTTCACCTTCGGCACGTCGGAACTGCTCGACGGAATCGAATTCACCGCCGCTGCAGTGGGCCTGTTCGCCGTCGGCGAGGCGCTGTTCCTGGCCTGGCAGGGGCGCGTAGCGACCGACGAGGCGCTCCAGGTGAGCGGGCCGGTCGCGATGACGCGCGAGGACTGGCGGCGCAGCTGGAAACCGTGGCTGCGCGGTGCGGCGTTCGGGTTCCCGATCGGTGCGATGCCGGCCGGCGGCGCCGAGCTGCCGACGCTGCTGTCCTACTACACCGAGAAGAAGCTCTCGCGCCACCCGGAGGAGTTCGGGCAGGGTGCGATCGAGGGCGTGGCCGGTCCGGAAGCTGCGAACAACGCGGCGGCGGCGGGGGTGCTGATGCCGCTGCTGACGCTGGGCATTCCCACCTCGGCCACCGCGGCGGTGATCCTGTCGGCTTTCGAGAGCTACGGCATCCAGCCTGGCCCGATGCTGTTCACGCAGCAGGCGGGGCTCGTCTGGACGCTGATCGCGAGCCTGTACATCGGCAACGTGATCCTGCTGCTGCTGAACCTGCCGCTCGTACGGCTCTGGCTGCGGCTGCTGTCGATACCCGCGCCGACGCTGTATGCAGGCATCGTCGTGATCGCGACCATCGGCGTCTACGGCGCGGGCAACTCGCTGTTCGACGTCGGCCTGCTGTACGCGTTCGGCGCGCTCGGATACGCGCTGCGACGCTTCGACTTCCCGGTCGCGCCGCTGGTCGTCGGGCTGATCCTCGGCCCGATGATGGAGCAGTCGATGCGCCAGGCGCTGACGATCAGCCAGGGCGAGTGGAGCACCTTCTTCGTGCGGCCCCTGTCGGGCAGCCTGCTGGCGATCGCGCTGCTGCTGCTGGTCGCGCCGAGGCTGTGGGCGCTGCTGCGGCGGCCGCGTTCGTCTTGATACGATGCCGGACATGAGCCCCTGGCCCGCTTCGCCGCTGATCGCCGCCGACTGGAAGGACCTCGATCCGGCCGAGGGTGTGCCGCTGGCCGCGCTGCTCGGCGCGGAGCTCGCCGAGCAGGGGCTGTCGGGCGCCGTCTCCGCCGCGCTGCTCAGGCGCTTCCGCGCGGCGCCGATGTCGTTCTACCCCGGGTGGCTGCTGGTCGAATTCGAGGCGCGCCTGCCCGACGGCGCGATCGGCCTGGCCGATTTCCTCTACGGACCGGGGCGGCGTATCGTCCTGCTCGATGGCACCTCGGGACCGATCCATCGCGCGAACCGGCGCGCGCTCGCGCCGCTCGCGTCGCCGCCGCTGGCCGTCGACTACCTGCGGCTGTTCTGCGGGCAGCTCTTCGCCGACGAGGGCCGCTTCCTGATCGTCGAGAGCGAAGCCGATCTCGCCGCGCGGCTCGCGGCCGGGCGGCCGCCGCCGGCGGTCGCCTCGAAGGTCCGGCCGATGCGGGTGCGCGCGCCGCGCGACGGCGAGCCGGAGCAGGGGTGGATCGTCGATGCGAACATCCTGTACGGCTCGACGCTGTTCGCCGGTACGTATCACCTGAGCGACGGCGACGTCCGGATGATCGGTGACGAGCCGATCGGTGAAGTCGACGTCGAGGCCGAGCGTTGGGCCTCGCCGTTCCGGCTGGTCGGCGCGGGCCCGATGCCGCTGCTGCATTGAGGACG
>CALMSQ010000362.1:0-2176 GCA_937872345.1 uncultured Burkholderiales bacterium
CGGTTCTCGCGCTCGAGGTCGGCGAGCCGGAACGCCCGGTCGATGACCGTGTTGAGCATCTCGGCCTCGAACGGCTTTGCGAAGAAGTCGTAGGCGCCCATGGCCACAGCCTTCAACGCATTGCCGCGGTCGTTCTGTCCCGTCAGCACGATGACCTTCGTGGCGGGCGCGAACGCGAGGATCTCCTGCAGCGTCGCGAAGCCTTCGGAGGTGCCATCCGGATCCGGGGGAAGGCCGAGGTCGAGCGTGACGACCGCGGGCTCGTGGCGCCGCAGCGCGGCCATCGCGGTTTCGCGGTCGCCGGCGAACATCAGGTTGAACCGGTCGAAGGACCAGCGCATCTGCTTTTGCAGGCCGATGTCGTCCTCGACCATCAGCAGCAAGGGACGCTCGTCAGCCACTGATGCCCCCCGGTTCCTGCGGCCGGTCGCCGCCCATCAGCGGGAGGCGGATCGTGAACACCGTGCCGGCGCCCTCGCGGCTTCGCACGTCCAGCGACCCGCCCAGCTCCCGCACGTACTCGCGGCTCTCGAAGGTGCCGATGCCCATTCCGTGCGCCTTCGTCGAGACGAAAGGCCGGAACAGCCGGCTGCGCATGAAATCCTCGCTCATTCCTTTCCCATTGTCCTCGACCTCGATCAGCGCCTGGTCGCCGTCGCGACGCGCCCGAACCCGGATCATGCCCGATGGGCCGGTGGCCTCGGCCGCATTCTGGATCAGGTGGCCGATCACCCGCTCCAGGCGGTCGCGGTGCGCGAGCACCGACGCCCGGGCGACCGTTTCATCGACCGCCACCTCCGGCTCGGGGCGTACGCCGCGCCGGGCCGCGACGGCTCCCGCAAGCGCGCCCGCCACCGGCACCGGCGCGGGTTGCTCGACGGGGCGCGCGCCGGCCCGCAATTGCAGCAGAAGGCCCTGCATCCGTTCCATGACGTTTTCCACCGTGGCCAGCATGTCGGCCTGGAACTCGGGGTTGTCGCGGTGGCGTTGCGCGTTGCGGGTCATCAGGCCGAGTTGCGCGACCAGGTTCTTCAGGTCGTGCACGACGAAGGCCGACATCCGGTTGAACGACTCGAACTGTCGCGCCTGCACCAGTTCCTCGACGGCGCGTTGCACGCCGACGTAGCTGGCGGCCTGGCGAGCTCCGGTCTTCAGCAGGTCGCGCACTTCCCAGTCGAGCGGCAGCGGCGCCAGCGGGCGCTCGAGCACGACGAAACCGAGTAGCTCGTGCCCGAGCAGCAGCGGAACGATCAGCCAGGCCGTGTCCTGCGCGTGCAGGCCGGCCGGCAGCGCGAGGCCGTCGTAGCGTTCCGGGTGCGCCCACCACTCGGCGATGTCGATCACCCACTCGCGCTCTTTGAGGAACGCGATCAGCGGCTCGTGGGCGTCGACCATCGGCCGCGGGCCGCGATAGCTCGCGGCGGCTGCACACCCGAACGCGTCGCCCTCGCGCAGCCAGATGGCGCCGCCGGGACTCTCGACGGGCTGGGCCAGCGCGCGGATCACGCGGTGGGGCAGGTCGGGGGCGTCGCCTGGCGCGTCGGCCTCGGTCAGCGTGCGCGTGAGCCGCAGCCATTCGTCGCGATAGTCGAAGCGATACGAAAAGAAGTGTTTGGAGAGGAACACCCGCAGCCGCGCACGGATGGCCCCCGAGGCCAGCGCCACGACCAGGCCGAGCAGCGCAACGAAGACGATGACCGCCTGGGCGACGGCACCCCATTCGCCGCCGAAGTAGCGGACGTAGTAGCCGCCCGCGGCCACCAGTACCAGGTAGGCGCCGGCGACGAACAGCGCGGCCGAATGGAACACCGCCTGGCGCGACACGGCGATGTCGAGCTTCCACTGCGGATTGCGGGCGGCGGCGATGGCCATCAGCGGCACCAGCAGCGCGTTGCCGAAGCCTCGCGCGACCCACCAGGCGGCGTTCATCCGCGCGTACAGCATCGCGTCGCTGTACATCAGCAGATCGAAGCCGAACATCGCGGCGAGCGCGATCGCCATGAACTTCAGCGCCCAGCGCCGGGTGTGCGGCGTGTTCCGGTAGGCCTGTTCGAGGCACACCAGGCCGGCCACCGCCATCACGGTGTTCGTCGTGTAGACCAGGACCGGATCGACGTGAATGAAGTCGACGGCGAGCGAGGCCGTCGCCAGCGCCGCGACCACCACCGCGGCAGTC
>CALMSQ010000363.1:0-4422 GCA_937872345.1 uncultured Burkholderiales bacterium
TGCGTTGACAAAATCATCCCGCGGTGCAGAATGGCCGCAACAGGTGAGCCGGAGCGGGAGCGGAGACGAGGATGCCGGATGCGTCGCGAGGGAAGGCAGCCGCGGTTTCGCGGCGTCGCAACACGAGGGCGTCCGCCCCTGCAGCTTCTCCATCGGACCCCGGGGCGCCGGTAACGAAACGCCCGACCCGCGGCAAGCCGGGCGCCGCGCCGGACACGCCGGCAGCGAAGACAGCGCCACAGGCCGCGAAGGCGCCGCGCCGGGCGACGAAGGCATCACGAGCCGGCAAGACGCCCCGGCGCGCGACCGAGCCCGCCCAGGGCGCTTCCACTGGCACGCAAGGCACCGGGAAACCGCGCGCACGCGGCGCCGCGCCGTCGCAGCCGCAGGCCGCCGCGCGGGGGGGCCACGGTGGGGCGGCCCGGCGGGCGGGCGCCGCGCCCGTGCATCTCTCCGGCGAACGCCTCGGCGAGATCCAGGCCGAATACATGCAGCGGCTGGGCGCGCTGATGAGCGGCGCGCCGGTGCCGGACTCGCGCGATCGGCGCTTCGCCGGCGACGCCTGGAAGCATGGCCCGTTCGCCTGGGCGGCCGGGCTCTACCAGCTCAACGCCGAGTTCATGCAGCGGCTCGCCGACGCCGTCGAGGGCGACAAGCAGGCGCGCAACCGGATCCGTTTCGCGACGCAGCAGTGGGTCGACGCGATGTCCCCGGCGAACTTCCTGGCGACCAACCCCGAGGCGCAGAAGCGGCTGATCGAGACGAAGGGCGAGAGCCTGCGGCAGGGCATGCAGAACCTGCTCGGCGACCTGAACAGGGGCCGCATCTCGCAGACCGACGAGACCGCGTTCGAGGTGGGGCGCAACGTCGCGACGTCTCCGGGCGCAGTCGTCTACCAGAACGAGCTCATCCAGATCATCCAGTACGCGCCGTCGACGCCGACGGTCCACTCACGGCCGCTGCTGATGGTGCCGCCGTGCATCAACAAGTTCTACATCCTCGACCTGCAGCCCGAGAACTCGCTGGTCGCGTACGCGGTGGCCCAGGGCCACACCGTGTTCATGCTGTCCTGGAAGAACGTGAAGGCCGACCAGGGGCATCTCACCTGGGACGACTATCTCGAGACCGGCGTCATCGAGGCGATGCGCGTCGTGCGCGAGATCAGCGGCCAGGAGCGGATCAACGTGCTCGGTTTCTGCGTCGGCGGCACGTTGCTGGGCACCGCTGCGGCGGTGCTCGCGGCGCGCGACGAGCAGTGGATCGAGTCGATGACGCTGCTCACGACCTTCCTCGACTTCTCCGAGCCCGGCGTGCTCGGCGTGTTCATCGACGAGAATTTCGTCGCCTACCGCGAGTCGACGATCGGCAGTGGCGGCCTGGTCCACGGACGCGAGCTGGCCGTCACCTTCAACTTCCTGCGCCCCAACGACCTCGTCTGGAACTACGTCGTCAGCAACTACCTGAAGGGCGAAGCGCCGCCGGCGTTCGACCTGCTCTACTGGAATTCCGACAGCACGAACCTGCCCGGGCCGATGTACAGCTGGTACCTGCGCCACACCTACCTGCAGAACGAGCTGCGCGAGCCGGGCCGGCTGATCTGCTGCGGCGTGCCGGTCGACCTGGGCGAGATCGGCGTGCCGACCTACCTCTACGGGTCGCGCGAAGACCACATCGTCCCGTGGCACGGCGCCTACGAATCGACGAAGCTGCTGTCGGGCCCCCTGCGCTTCGTGCTCGGCGCCAGCGGCCACATTGCCGGCGTCATCAACCCGGCGTCCAAGGGCAAGCGCAACCACTGGATCGGCGATTCGCTGCCCGACAGCGCCGACGACTGGCTCGCAGCGGCCACCGACCACCCGGGCAGCTGGTGGCCCGACTGGGCCCGCTGGCTGTCCTCGTTCACCGGCGAGTCCAGGCCCGCCCCGAGGCAGCCGGGCAATTCACGCCACCGGCCGATCGAGCCGGCGCCGGGGAGCTACGTGAAGGAAAAGGCGGACTAGGGAGGTGCGAGCCAGCAGCAGCGGAAGTCAGTCGCAGTCGCACGCATGCCGGGTGGGCCGCCACGCGCCCGTCCCGGGACATTCCCTAAAGACGAGAGGAAGACACCGATGAGCAAGAAGATCGCCTACGTGACGGGCGGCATGGGCGGGATCGGCACCGCGATCTGCCGCCGTTTCCACGACATGGGCTACACCGTGATCGCCGGCTGCGGGCCGACGCGCGACCACGCCAAGTGGCTGGCCGAGCAGAAGGCAGCCGGCTACACGTTCCACGCGTCGGTGGGCAACGTCGCCGACTGGGAGTCGACACGCGCGGCCTTCGACAAGGTGAAGGCCGAGATCGGCCCGGTCGACGTACTGGTGAACAACGCCGGCATCACCCGCGACGGGGTGTTCCGCAAGATGTCGCTCGACGACTGGCGTTCGGTCATCGACACCAACCTGAACTCGCTGTTCAACGTGACCAAGCAGGTCATCGACGGCATGCTCGACCGCAACTGGGGCCGGATCGTCAACATCTCGTCGGTCAACGGCGAGAAGGGGCAGTTCGGCCAGACCAACTACTCGGCCGCCAAGGCGGGCATGCACGGCTTCACGATGGCGCTGGCGCAGGAAGTCGCCAGCAAGGGCGTGACGGTGAACACGGTGTCGCCGGGGTACATCGCCACCGACATGGTGATGGCGGTGCGCGAGGACGTGCGCGAGAAGATCATCCAGACGATCCCGGTCAGGCGCCTCGGCAAGGCCGAGGAGATCGCCTCGGTCGTCGGCTGGCTGACGACCGACGACGCGGGCTTCACGACCGGTGCCGACTTCTCGTGCAACGGCGGCCTGCACATGGGCTGATGGAGACGACGCGATGGCGAACGCCACCCGGCTGATCAAGAAGTACCCCAACCGCCGCCTGTACGACACGCAGACGAGCGCCTACATCACGCTCGCCGACGTCAAGCAGCTGGTGCTCGAGAACGAGGACTTCAAGGTCGTCGACGCCAAGAGCAACGAGGACCTGACCCGCAGCATCCTGCTGCAGATCATCCTCGAGGAGGAGGCCGGAGGCGCGCCGCTGTTCTCGTCCGGGATGCTGGCGCAGATCATCCGCTTCTACGGGCACGCGATGCAGGGGATGATGGGCGCGTACCTCGAGAAGACGATGCAGGCCTTCGTCGAGATCCAGAACAAGATGCAGGAGCAGTCGAAGGGGTTCTACGACGCCAAGGGGATGCCGAACCCGGAGATGTGGGCGCAGTTCATGTCGGTGCAGGCGCCGATGATCCAGACGATGATGGGCAACTACATCGAGCAGAGCAAGAACCTGTTCGTGCAGATGCAGGAGCAGATGCAGGCGCAGACCCGCAACATGTTCCAGAACTTCCCGTTCCCCGGAGCGCCCGCCCAGGGCTCCGGGCAGGCGCCGCCCGACAAGAAGTAGGTAGCACCGACACCGCCCTTGCCCGGGCGGTACAATCCGTCCGACGAATGCCGACGCCGCCTCGCCGCGGCGTTTTTTTTCCGGGTCACGCCCGTCCACCGAAGCACCCGAGCGACCGATGAGCCCCGCCGAGAAACCCGTCCGCCGGCGCAGCCGCAAGTCACCGCCGAAGGTCGGGTTCGTCTCGCTCGGGTGCCCGAAGGCGATGGTCGATTCGGAGCGCATCCTGACCCAGTTGCGCGCCGAGGGGTACGACATCGTCGGCGACTACGACGGCTCGGACCTGGTCGTGGTGAACACCTGCGGCTTCATCGACGAGGCGGTGCAGGAGTCGCTCGACGCGATCGGCGAGGCGCTCGCCGAGAACGGCAAGGTCATCGTCACCGGCTGCCTGGGCGCCCGCCGCGGCAGCGGCGGCGGGACGCTGGTCGGCGAGGTGCACCCCAAGGTGCTCGCGGTGACCGGCCCGCACGCGACCGACGAGGTCATGGGGCACATTCACGCGCACCTGCCGAAGCCGCACGACCCGTTCGCCGACCTCGTTCCCGCCGGCGGCGTGAAGCTCACGCCACGGCACTACGCCTACCTGAAGATATCCGAGGGCTGCAACCACCGCTGCACGTTCTGCATCATCCCGTCGATGCGCGGCGACCTGGCCAGCCGCCCGATCGGCGAGGTGCTGCGCGAGGCCGAGGCGCTGGTGAAGGTGGGCGTCCGTGAGCTGCTGGTGATCTCGCAGGACACCAGCGCCTACGGCGTGGACGTCCGCTACCGCACCGGCTTCGTCGACGGGCGCCCGGTGCGCACGCGGATGACCGAGCTGGTGCGCGAGCTCGCGCAGCTCGGTGCGCGCGTGCGGCTGCACTATGTCTACCCGTACCCGCACGTCGACGAGGTGCTGCCGCTGATGGCCGAGGGCAGGGTACTGCCCTACCTCGACGTGCCGTTCCAGCATTCGCATCCGCGGATCCTGAAGCTGATGAAGCGGCC
>CALMSQ010000364.1:0-4421 GCA_937872345.1 uncultured Burkholderiales bacterium
GCGCACGCGGTGCGCGCGCGGCGAACCACCAACGCTGGAGTCGGGGGAGACCCATGAACTACTTCATCACCGGGGCGACGGGTTTCATCGGGCGCAGGCTGGTGCGCAGGCTTCTCGAACGTCGCGGCTCGGTCGTCTACTTCCTGGCTCGCGACGCGTCGCCCGAGAAGCTGGCGCCGCTCTACGCCGCCTGGGGGGTGGACGCGACTCGCGCCATTCCGGTGGTCGGCGACATCGCCCAGCCCGGGCTCGGCATCCGCGCGGCCGACCGCAAGCGGCTCGACGGCAAGATCCGTCACATGTTCCACCTGGCGGCCATCTACGACCTGAAGGCCGGCGCCGAAGAGCAGGTTGCGGTGAACGTCGAGGGTACGCGCAACGTGGTCGCGTTCGCCAACGCGATTGGCGTCGGCTGTCTGCATCACGTGTCGTCGATCGCGGCGGCCGGACTCTACGAAGGCGTGTTTCGCGAGGACATGTTCGAGGAAGCCGAGAACCTCGAGCACCCGTACTACGCCACCAAGCACGAGTCCGAGGGAATCGTGCGACGCGAGGCGAAGGTGCCGTTCCGCATCTATCGGCCGGGGCTGGTGGTCGGCGATTCGCGCACCGGCGAGATGGACAAGATCGACGGTCCATATTACTTCTTCAAGCTGATCCAGCGCCTGCGCCAGATCGTGCCGTCCTGGATGCCGACGATCGGCATCGAGGGAGGGCGCATCAACATCGTGCCGGTCGACTTCGTCGTCGCGGCGCTCGACCACATCGCGCACGCCAAGGGGCTCGACGGCGGCTGCTTCCACCTGGTCGACCCCGAGCCGATGCGGGTGGGCGACCTGCTCAATGCGTTCGCGAAGGCCGCGCACGCGCCGCTGATGTCGATCAGGGTGAACGCCGCACTGATCGGGTTCATCCCGAAGAGCGTCAAGAAGGGGCTGCTGGCGCTCACGCCGGTGAGGAGAATCCGCAACGCGATCATGAAGGACCTCGGGCTGCCCGAGGACATCCTGCAGTTCGTCAACTATCCGACGCGGTTCGACTGCCGCGAGACGCTCGCGGCGCTCAAGGGCAGCGGGATCGAGTGCCCACGCCTGGACGACTACGCCTGGGTGCTGTGGGACTACTGGGAGCGGCGCCTCGACCCCGACCTCTTCATCGACCGGACCCTGAAGGGCCAGGTGGGCGGCAAGGTCGTGCTGATCACCGGCGGGTCCTCGGGCATCGGGCTGGCCGCGGCGCGCAAGATCGCCGCCGCCGGCGCGACCACCGTGATCTGCGGGCGCGACGAGACCAAGCTCGACGAGGCAAGGCGCGTCGTCGAGGCCGACGGCAACAAGCTGGTCACCTTCTCGGTCGACCTCGCCAGCGCCGAGGATTGCGATCGCATGACGCGCTGGCTGGTCGACGAGTTCGGAGGCGTCGACGTGCTGGTCAACAACGCGGGCCGTTCGATCCGGCGCGGCATCGAGTCGAGCTTCGAGCGCTTCCACGACGTCGAGCGCACGATGCAGCTGAACTACTTCGGCGCGGTGCGCGTCACGATGGGCCTGCTGCCGAAGATGATCGAGCGGCGGCGCGGCCACATCGTCAACATCAGCTCGATCGGCGTGCTCACCAATGCGCCGCGCTTCTCGGCCTACGTCGCGTCGAAGGCGGCGCTCGACGCCTGGACGCGCTGCGCGGCCAGCGAGTTCGCCGACGTCGGCATCACGTTCACGACGATCAACATGCCGCTCGTGCGCACGCCGATGATCGCACCCACCCGGCTCTACCAGAACGTGCCCACGCTGTCGCCCGAGGAGGCGGCCGACCTGGTGACCCAGGCGATCGTCTACAAGCCGGTGCGCATCGCCACGCGCCTGGGCATCGCAGGCGAGGTGCTGCACGCGCTGATGCCGAAGATCTCACAGATCGTGATGAACACGTCCTTCCGGATGTTCCCGGACTCCGAAGCGGCGAAGGGGACCAAGGACGCCGCGGGCAAGCCGCCGCAGCTCAGTGCCGACCAGGTGGCGTTCCAGCAGCTGATGCGCGGCATCCACTTCTAGCGCGACCGCGTACGCAGGGCAGCCCGGCAGCGCTTCGGCGAGGCGCCCTGGCCGCGCCTCAGCCATGCCCCGACGTCTCGATCGCCTCGAGCGCGCGGGTCCACACCTCGTGGTCGTAAGCCAGTTGGACGTGCCCGCGGGCGGTGAGCTCGATCGTCCGCGCACCCTGCAACGTCTGGATCGACTGGGGTACGACGATGTTGTCGTGGTGCGAGAGGACCACCGTGAAAGGCGCGCGGGCCTGCCCGGCCTCGCGCGCGGCGAGCTCGCGCAGCCAGCCGCTGTCCAGGCGCATCTGCGAGACGTTGCGCCCGTACCCGAAGCGCGCCAGCCAGGTGCCGCGGTGCGGGGTGCCCAACGTCACCACCGCGACGATCGCGCCGCTGCCGTGTTGCGCGAGGAACGCGCGGACCGCCAGCCCGCCCATGCTGTGGGCGACCACGGCGACCCGCTCGGCGCCGGTCCGGGCGCGCAGGCGCTCGACGGCGGCCTCGACGAGCGGGACGTAGTCGTCGATCGGGCCGAATACCGGTTCGAGGTTGACCGAATCGACGGCATGCCCGCGCGCGGCCAGCCAGCGCGCGAACGGGCGCCAGATGCCGCGATTGCAGAGGTAGCCGTGCACGAGCAGCACCGGCACGCGGTCGCGCCCGGCGCCGCTGGGCAGGGGCCGGGCGCCGTAGCGGATCTGCGCATAGAAGAAGGTGCGCAACGACGCGACGATTTCGCCGAACCACGCACGCAGCGCGGCAGCAAGGCCGGGGCGCAGCTCGGGGCGGGTGCGCCGCCGCAGCCACGCGCCGATGGCGAACTGCTGCCCGAGGATTGCCGCGTCGGCCAGCACCGGAACCGCAGCGGCGCCGAGCATCGCCAGCGCCGGATGCCAGTCGTGCGCGCGATGAAGCCACAGCGCCAGTTCCACGACGCCGAGCGCGACCGCCGCCGCGAGCACGGCCAGCAGACGCTGCATCATTGCCGTCAGGCCGCCGGATCGGCGAGCGCGGGGGCCGCGCGGCCGGTGAGCCGCGTGGCCAGTCCGCTGGCCAGCCGCGCGGTGATGCCGTAGATCGAGAGCTGCGGATTGGCGCCGATCGACGTCGGGAAGATCGAGCCGTCGTGCACCGACACGTTGGCCAGTTGCCAGTGAACGCCGTCGGGCCGAACGACGCCGCGCTGCGCGTCGCCGGCGATCGCGCAGCCGCCCATCACGTGTGCGGAGACGACGCGCAACAGCAGCGGCTTCATCGGCAGCGCGCCGATCGCGGCGCGCGCTTCGGGCCAGCTTCGGTAGCCGCCGGCCAGCTCGTGCACCGGGTAGACGGCCTTCGCGCCGGCCTCGAACTGGATCTGCGCCATCGTCAGCAGCGCGCGGCGCGCGCCGTCGAAGACGTAGTCGGTCAGCGGGTAGTCGAGCACCGGCGAGCCGTCCGCGCGCAGCTCGACGCGGCCGCCGGATGCCTGCGGATGAAAGCCGTCGCGCAACAGCGCGAGCAGAGCGTGCGTGTGCGCGAAGTCCTTCATCTGCCGGGCGTGCTCGGGACCGAAGCCCTGCAGCGTCGTCGCGAACAGCACGGGGTGGATGGGCGGCGCCTCGAGCTTGTAGCCGATCGGCCCGTCGATCGGCTGGCCGTCGAGGAAGTGATCGCTGTAGATCGTCTGCGGCGCCCCCGAGAAACCGTCGACCCGCTGCTCGAACGTCGCCGCCGACACCACGACGGGGTGCAGGAACGTGCGCGCGCCGGTCAGGCGGTGCGGGTCGGGGGCGTTGGATCGCAGCAGCAGGGCGGGGCTGTTGATGGCGCCGCCCGACAGCACGAAGTGCGCCGCGCGGACCCGCGTGACGCGGCCGCTCGGTCGCAGACCCTCTGCGTCGAGCCAGTGCACCTCGAGGGCGTCGGCCCGACCGCCGGCGATTTCGAGCCGCGCCGCCCGGGCCCGCGTGAACAGCGTGGCGCCCGCGTCCAGCGCGGCGGGCACCGTGGTCACGAGCATCGACTGCTTCGCGTTCGTCGGGCAGCCCATCCCGCAATAGCCGAGGTTCAGGCAGCCGCGAACGTTGCGCAGGATCGCGGGCGCCGGGATGCCGAGCTTTCCTGCGCCGCGCCGCAACAGGTCGTTGTTCTCGTTCGGCGGCGCGAGCCACGGCCCGATCGACAGCCGCCGCTCGGCGCGTTCGAACCAGGGGAACAGCGCTTCGGGCGTGTAGTCGTCGAGGCCGTAGTGCTCGCGCCACCAGGCCAGCGTCGGCGCCGGCGTGCGGAAGCTCGATGTCCAGTTGACCGTCGTCGACCCGCCGACGCAACGACCCTGGAGGATGTTGATCGCCTTGTCCTTGGTCTTGCGCGCGGCCGACTCCTGGTACAGCTGCGGATA
>CALMSQ010000365.1:0-2968 GCA_937872345.1 uncultured Burkholderiales bacterium
CCGCATCGAATCCCCCGCCCGGATCGGGCATCGACGCCGGCGAATGGGCACTGCGCGTCGAGCTCGCGGCCTGCTACCGGATCTTCGCGATGATCGGCTGGACCGAGCTGATCTACAACCACATCACGGTGCGCATCCCCGGCCCCGAGCGTCACTTCCTGATCAACCCGTTCGGCCTGCACTACAGCGAGGTCAGCGCATCGAACCTGGTGCGCATCGACCTCTCTGGCAACGTCGTCGGCCGCTCCGACTGGCCGGTGAATCCGGCCGGCTTCACGGTGCATGCCGCAATCCACGAGGGCATCGAGGGGGCGCACTGCGTGATGCACACGCACACCACCGCCGGCATGGCGGTGGCCTGCACGCGCGGCGGGTTGTCGATGAGCAACTTCTACAGCGCGCAGCTGCACGGCCGGCTCGCCTACCACGACTTCGAGGGCATCACGGTGCATGCCGACGAGGGCCCTCGGCTGGTGCGCAACATCGGCGACCGGCAGGCCGTGATCCTTCGCAACCACGGGCTGCTGGCCTGGGGCGACAGCATCCACCGCAGCTTCGCCATCCTGTGGCTTCTCGAGCGCGCGTGCCAGATCCAGCAGGCGTCGATGTCGATGGGGCCCGTGATCGAGATCCCCGAGCCGATCCAGCAGCGCTGCGCCGCCGACTCGCTGCAGTTCGATCCGCGCTTCGGCGCCGGCCGCGACATGTTCGACGCGCTGGTGCGCCAGATCGATAGAATCGATCCCTCGTATCGCAACTGAGCTTCGGGCGGGGAAGGGCACGTGCGCATCTGCATCTACGGACTCGGCGCAGTCGGCGGCTTCATCGGCGCGCGGCTGGCCGCGGCCGGCCAGCAGGTCTCGGCGATCGCGCGCGGCGGCATGCTGGCTGCCGTCGCGCGCAGCGGCCTCACGCTGGTCGAGGCGCCGCCGGCGCCGGGCGGCAGCGCGGGGCGCACGATCGTGCCGGTGCGCGCGGTCGACGATCCGGCGCAACTCGGCCCCCAGGACCTGGTCGTGGTCAGCGTGAAGACCACCGGGCTCGCCGAGGTCGCGCGGCGCATCGCGCCGCTGATCGGCCCCGACACCGTCGTTCTCACGGCGATGAACGGGGTGCCTTGGTGGTTCTTCGAGGGGCTCGACGACGGGCTCGCCGCGCGCGAGTGGCCGGCGATCGATCCGGGCCGCGCGCTGGCGGCGGCCATCCCGCTCGATCGGGTGCTCGGCTGCGTCGTGCACTTCGCCTGCGCGGTCGACCAGCCGGGCGTCGTGCGTCACGCTCAGGGCCGCCGCCTGATCATCGGCGAGCCGAAGGGGGGAGACAGCGATCGCGCGCGCCGCGTTGCGGCGCTGCTCGCCGCAGCCGGGTTCGAGACGGAGGTGTCGCCGCGGATCCAGCGGGAAGTCTGGTTCAAGCTGTGGGGCAACATGACGATAAACCCCGTGTCGGCGATCACCGGCGCCACGGCCGACCGGATTCTCGACGACCCGCTGGTGCGCGGCTTCATCTCGGCCGTGATGCTCGAGGCGTCGGCGATCGGCGAGCGCATCGGGCTGCCGATCCCGATCACGCCGGAGCAGCGCCACCAGGTCACGCGCCAGTTGGGCGCGTTCAAGACGTCGATGCTGCAGGACGTCGAGGCCGGCAAGCCGGTGGAGCTCGACGGGCTCGTGGCCATCGTCGGCGAGATCGGCCGCGCGATCGGCGTGGCCACGCCGAGCATCGACACGCTGTTCGGGCTGGCGCGGCTGCACGCGCGTACGCACGGGCTGTATCCGCCCTGAACGGATGGCGAAGCACGTCTCCGAGACGCCGGCCACGCAGTTCCTGAAGCGCCACCGGGTGGCCTTCGGCGAGCACCCGTACGACTACGTCGACCACGGGGGCACCGCCGAGTCGGCGCGCCAGCTGGGCGTCGACGAGCACGCGGTCGTCAAGACGCTGGTGATGCAGGACGAAGCGGCCAGGCCGCTCGTCGTGCTGATGCACGGCGACCGCAAGGTGTCGACGAAGAACCTGGCGCGACAGTCGGGCCGCAAGTCGATCGAGCCCTGCGCGCCGGACACCGCGCAACGGCACACCGGCTACCTGGTCGGCGGCACGTCGCCGTTCGCCACGCGCAAGGCGATGCCGGTCTACGTCGAGGCCTCGATCCTCGAGTTGCCGAAGATCTGGATCAACGGCGGGCGGCGCGGCTTCCTGGTGTCGATCGAGCCGCGCGTGCTGGTCGATCTGCTGCGCGCGCAGCCGGTAAACTGCGCGCTCGCGGACTAGCCCGAGAGAGGCCGGCCCGAGCAAGACGGGTCCGAAGGGTCCCGGGGGTGAAGCAGAGATGAACGCGCTCTCCAGCGTGCTGGCGGTGGTGGCCGCCTACCTGATCGGATCGATCTCGTTCGCGGTCGTCGTCAGCAAGGCGATGGGGTTGGCCGACCCGCGCAGCTACGGCTCGAAGAACCCGGGCGCGACCAACGTGCTGCGCACCGGCAACAAGGCCGCGGCGGCGCTCACGCTCGCCGGCGACGCCCTGAAGGGACTCGTCGCGGTGCTGCTGGCGAAGGCGCTCGCCGCGCGCTTCGGCTTCGGCGACGGCACGATCGCGCTGGTGGCGCTCGCCGCGTTCGTCGGCCACCTGTTCCCGGTGTTCCACCGCTTCCAGGGCGGCAAGGGCGTCGCCACCGCCGCGGGCGTGCTGCTCGCGCTGCATCCGCTGCTCGGGTTGGGAACGCTCGCCACCTGGCTGCTGATCGCGTTCTTCTTCCGCTATTCGTCGCTGGCGGCGCTGGTCGCGGCCGTCTTCGCGCCGCTGTGGTACCTGTTCCTGTTCCAGCCCGATCCGATCGCCGCCGCAGTGGCCGTGATGAGCGTGCTGCTGCTCTGGCGGCACGGCACGAACATCCAGAACCTGCTCGCCGGCAAGGAGAGCCGGATCGGGCAGAAGAAGCGCTAGCGGTGCGGATCGGCGTCGACC
>CALMSQ010000366.1:0-4988 GCA_937872345.1 uncultured Burkholderiales bacterium
GTGGTCGGCACCTATCGCCTGCTCTTGCCCGAGCAGGCGACCGAGCTCGGCGGCCTGTACAGCGACGGCGAGTTCGTGCTTGACCGCCTCGACTGCCTGCGTCCGAAGCTGGTCGAGCTCGGCCGCTCGTGCGTGCGCGCCGACCATCGCTCGGGCGCCGTGATCATGCTGCTCTGGTCGGGGCTGGGCGCGCTGCTCGCAGGGACGCCGCTGCGGTACCTGATCGGGTGCGTCAGCGTCTCGATCCGCGACGGCGGGGATTTCGCGGCGAGCCTGTACCACCGCCTCGCGCGCACGCACATGGCCGACGAGCCGCTGCGCGCATTTCCGCGCCGACGCCTCGAACTCGAACGCCTCGACCACGGGCTCGACGTCGTGCCGCCGCCGCTGTTCAAGGGCTACCTGCGGGCCGGCGCGCGCCTGCTCGGCGAGCCGCACGTCGACGGCCAGTTCGCCTGCGCCGACTTTCCGGTGATGCTCGATCTGGCGGCGTTGCAGTCGCGATACCAGCGGCGCTTTGCCGCGGGCCCGGTCGAGGCGACGGCGCAATGACCGCTGCGCTGCGGCGGCTGGCCGCGCACGTGCGCCTCGCGTGCGCACGCAGGCTAGATCGTCTCGTAGACGAACTTTTCGAAGACGCGTACCTCGGACCAGGCTGAGGCCTCGCCCAGCAGGCTCTCGTGGGCCAGCGGGAAGCGCCGCGCCCACTGCCTCGGCATCTCCAGGCGCAGCGAGCGACGCTGCAGGAACAGCGCCGGGGTCGGCACCTCCTGGTCGTCGCGCTTGCGGTGCAGGATGGTCGAGACGCGCAGCGCCACCACCTTCAGCCATCCGAGGTCGTCGTCGACGAGCCCGCGCAGCTTGCGCAGGCCACCGATCTGCGCGAGCGCGAGGTTCGCGAGCGCCGCCTGCTCGCGGCGCGAGAACCCGGGCATGTCGGCGTGGCCGAGGATGTACGCCGAATGCTTGTGGAAGCCCTCGTGCGAGATCGACCTGCCGACCTCGGCGAGCTCGGCAGCCCAGCCGAGTACCTGCCGGCGCGCCTGCAGCACCTCCTGCGCGGCGCGTGCGCCCTGGTCGAACAGCGCGAGCGCGGTGTCGCGAACCCGCCGCGCGTGGCGCCGGTCGACGCCGTAGCGCGCAAGCATCTGCTCGACGGTGATCGCGCGCGTGTCGCGGCCCTCGCTGCGCCCGAGCATGTCGTAGAGCACGCCCTGGCGCAGCGCGCCGCCGCAGTAGCGCATCGTGTCGATGCCGAGCTCGTCGAACGCCGCCATCATCACCGCGAGCCCGCCGGCCAGCACCGGCCGGCGATCGGGGCGCAGGCCGGCGAGCTGCACCGCGTCGACGTGTCCGGCCTCGATCAGCGCGGCGTGGATGCGCGCCAGCGAGTCGCGGTCGAGCTCGTCGGCGCCCCACTGCGCCTGCGCGACCTGCCACAGCGACTTGGCGGTGCCCGACGTGCCGACCGCGTAGCGCCAGCGCTGGTGCGCGAACGGCTCGGCGACCTGCGCGAAGATCGCGCGCGCCGCGTAGTACGCGTGCTCGAAGGCCTCGCGCCCGACGCGTCCCTCCGGGAAGTGGCGCGTCGAGAGCCCCACGCAGCCCACTGGCGCCGACTCGAGCGTGTTCGCGTGCATGTCGGCGCCGACGATGCACTCCGTGGACCCGCCGCCGATGTCGACCACCAGCCGCGGCACGCCGTCGCTCGGCAATTCGTGCGCGGCGCCGAGGTAGATGAGCCGCGCTTCCTCGAGCCCCGAGATCACCTCGATCGGGAAGCCGAGCGCGGCCTCCGCAGTCGCGAGGAACTGGGCGGCGTTGCTCGCCACACGCAGCGTGTTCGTCGCCACCGCGCGCACCGCTTCGGGTGCGAACGAGCGCAGGCGTTCGCCGAACATCGCGAGCGCCGCCAGCCCGCGTTCGCGCGAAGCGGCATCGAGGCTGCCATCCTCGCGCAGGCCGCCGGCCAGCCGCACGGTCTGCTTCACGCCGTCGAGCGGCAGCACGAGCTCGCCGAGCGGCGAGCCCTCGACCCGGCCGATCAGCAGCCGAAAGCTGTTCGACCCGAGGTCGACCGCGGCCAGCAATCGGTATCCGGACATGGGCGGGCGAGGCGTCGGAAGGATTCGGGAATCGGGAGCCTGGGACTGCACCAGGCGAAGTATGACAAAGTGTGCGGGTCGATCGGCCGTCATCGCCACCGGATGAACAGCAAGCGTACCGTCACGAAGCCGTCACGAAGGAAGGGCAAGCTCGCGCGCATGGACGCGAAGACGGGTTCAGGGGCTCGGCTGCTCGATCGCGAGATCGGCATCCTGGCATTCAACGAGCGGGTGCTGGCGCAGGCCGAGGACGAATCGGTGCCGCTGCTCGAGCGGCTGCGCTTCCTCACCATCGTGAGCAGCAACCTCGACGAGCTGTTCGAGATCCGCGTCGCCGAGTTCAAGGAGCTGCTGCTCGCAGGGCGCGGCGATGGCCCGGCGCTGCGCCGCAGCCTGGCGGCGATCCACGAGCGCGCGCGCCGGCTGGTGTCGCGGCAGTACGAGCTGCTCAACCGGACGATCCTGCCGCAGCTGGCCACGCATGGCGTCGTCATGCACACCCGGGTGAACTGGACTGACGCGCAGCGCCAGTGGGCCGAGCGCATCTTCGAGGCCGAGATCGAGCCGCTGCTCACGCCGATCGCACTCGACCCGGCGCACCCGTTCCCGCGCATCCTCAACAAGAGCCTGAACTTCGTCGTCGAGCTCCACGGGGTCGATGCGTTCGGCCGCCGCGCCGGAATCGCGATCGTCCAGGCGCCGCGCGCGCTGCCGCGCATCCTGAGCGTGCCGCCGGAGGTCTCCGGCGTGCCGCACGGCGTGATGCCGCTCACGTCGATCGTGCAGGGTTTCGTCGACCGGCTGTTCCAGGGGCTCGAGGTGCGTTCGGTGCACCAGTTCCGTCTCACGCGCAACAGCGACCTCTTCGTCGACGACGAGGAGGTCACCGACCTGCGCGCGGCGCTGCAGGGCGAGCTGGTCCAGCGCCAGTACGGCGACGAAGTCAGGCTCGAGGTCTCGGCCGGCATCTCCGACGCACTGGTCGCGCGCCTGCTGCGCGAGTTCGACCTGGAGGAGCAGGACTGCTATCGCGTCGACGGGCCGGTCAACCTGGTGCGGCTGCAGCAGCTCATCGACCTGGTCGACCTGCCCGAGCTGAAGTACCCGCCGTTCGAACCCTCGGTGCCCGCGGTGCTGCGCGAGAAGGACCTCTTCGCCGCGATCCGCAAGCACGACATCCTGGTCCACCATCCGTACGAGTCGTTCGCGCCGGTGATGGAGTTCCTGGTCAGCGCGGCCCGCGATCCGCGCGTCGTCGCGATCAAGCAGACCGTCTACCGGACCGGCGCCGACTCGGCGCTGATGCAGGCGCTGATCGACGCCGCGCACGCCGGCAAGGAAGTGACGGTGGTGGTCGAACTGATGGCACGCTTCGACGAGGAGACGAACATCAATTGGGCCGCGAAGCTCGAGCAGGCAGGCGCGCACGTGGTCTACGGCGTCGTCGGCCACAAGACGCACGCGAAGATGGCGATGGTGCTGCGCCGTGAGACCGCGAAGGGCGCCACCGTGTTGCGCCGCTACGTCCACTTGGGCACCGGCAACTACCACCCGCGCACCGCCCGGCTATACGAGGACTTCGGGTTGTTCACCGCAAGCGAGGACATCTGCGCCGACGTGCACGAGGTGTTCCGCAGGCTCACCGGCCTGGGCCAGCGCGGCACGTTGCGGTTGCTGACGCAGGCGCCGTTCACCCTGCACGAGATGCTGCTCGCGTCGATCCGGCGCGAAGCCGCCAACGCCCGCGCCGGCAAGAAGGCGTATCTGGCGGCCAAGGTCAACGCGCTCCTCGAGCCGACGGTGATCGACGCGCTGTACGAGGCGAGCGCTGCCGGGGTGAAGATCGACCTGATCGTGCGTGGCGTCTGCGCGCTGCGGCCCGGGGTGCCGGGGCTGTCGGGGAGCATCGCGGTGCGCTCGGTCGTCGGCCGCTTCCTCGAGCACAGCCGCGTCTTCTTCTTCCACAACGGAGGAAAGAAGGACGTCTGGCTGTCGTCTGCCGACTGGATGGACCGCAACCTGTTCCGGCGCGTCGAGATCGCGTTTCCGGTGCGCGACCGCAAGCTCAAGGAGCGGGTGATCGAAGAGGCGATCGAAGTGCACCTGCGCGACAACGTCAATGCCTGGGTGATGGACGGCGACGGCAACTACCGGCGCAAGCGCCGTCGAGGCAAGCCCTTCGTCTCGCAATTGGCGCTGCTCGCGCGGCTTGCCGGCACGTAGCGGCCGGCGTCGCGGTCCGCCGCGGCGCGTCGCGCGCACGCGGCCCCGCGGCGGCGCACTACAGCCGCTTCATCAGTTTCAGCAGCCGGTAAACGACGGGCCGGTACGGCGGCATGAACAGCCCCATCCCGTTCAGTCGCGATTGCCTGAACACCGGCGTGAGCTTGCTCATCGCGTCGAAGCCCCACTTGCCGTGGTAGTGGCCCATGCCGGAAGGGCCGACGCCGCCGAAGGGCAGTTCCTCCTGCGCGACGTGCAGCAACGTCTCGTTGATGCACGCCCCGCCGACGTGCGTCTGCTCGAGCGCCCAGTGGGCGCGCCGGCGATCGTTGTCGAACCAGTAGAGCGCCAGCGGATACGCCATCGCGTTGACGAGCGCGACCGCGTCCTCGGGACGGTCGTACGGCAGCACCGGCAGGATCGGGCCGAAGATCTCGTGCTTCATCGCCACCAGCGAGTGCGGCGGATCGACCAGGACCACCGGCCCGAGGCGGTGCGCCGCGTCGTCGCGGGCCGGCCCGTCGAACAGCTCGACCGAGCGCACGCCGCTGGCCATCGCGTCGTCGAGGTAGCCGAGCAGTCGCTCGTACTGCCGCGCATCGACGATGCTGCAGTAGTCGCGATCGGCGAGTCCCGCCGGGTGCATCGCGCGCGCGCGGG
>CALMSQ010000367.1:0-4994 GCA_937872345.1 uncultured Burkholderiales bacterium
CGAGATCCCGTCCGCGCCGAGGAACCCAGCAAGTCGCAGCGCAAGCGCGACATGCTCGCGCTGCAGGCGCTCGGCGAAAGCCTGCTGTCGGTCGCCGACGACCGGCTCGAGCGCCTGCCCGTCACCCCCGAACTGATCGACGCCGTGCGCATGGCGCGTTCGATCCGCGCGCACGAGGGCCGCAGGCGCCAGCTTCAGTACGTCGGCCGCCTGATGCGCGACATCGACGCCGACGCGTTGCGCAAGGCGCTGGCCGACGAAACCCGCGAGCATCGCGTCGCCACCGCCGTGCTGCACGCAGCCGAGCGCTGGCGCGAGCGCATGATCGCCGACGACCAGGTGCTTCGCAACTGGCTCGAGCAATACCCGGACACCCGCGAAGGCGTCGAGCCGCTGGTGCCGCGCGCGCGCCACGAGCTGGCGTCCGGTGCGGCAGGCCGCGCCTACCGCGAGCTGTTCCGCAAGATTCGCGACCGGCTCGGCTGAGACCGCGGCTACTCCAGGAGAATCCTTCCCATGAGCCACCCCGCTCAACCGATCCGGATCGGGCTCGTGTCGATCAGCGACCGCGCCTCGCAGGGCGTCTACCAGGACCAGGGCATCCCGGGCCTGCAGGAGTGGCTCGTGTCGGCGCTCGCCACGCCGTGGGAACCGGTCGTGCGCCTGATCCCCGACGAGCGTCCCGGGATCGAGCGCACGCTCGTCGAGCTCGTCGACCGCGAAGGCTGCAGCCTGGTGCTCACCACCGGCGGCACCGGCCCGGCGCCGCGCGACGTCACGCCGGAGGCCACGCTGGCGATCGGCGAGCGCGAGATGCCGGGCTTCGGCGAGCAGATGCGCCAGATCAGCCTGAACTTCGTGCCGACCGCGATCCTGTCCCGCCAGGTCGCGGTCATTCGCGGGAAATGCCTGATCGTCAACCTCCCCGGCCAGCCGAAGTCGATCCGCGAAACGCTCGAAGGGCTGCGGGACGCCGAGGGTCGCCCGAAGGTCCACGGCATCTTCGCCGCGATCCCCTACTGCCTCGACCTGATCGGCGCTCCGTACGTCGAAACCAACGAGGCGGTGTGCAGGGCGTTCCGGCCGAAGTCGGCGCAGCGCAAGCAAGTCGACCCGGGCCCGTGAAACGGCCGGCTGCCCGTCGAGTCGCCCCGCCGCGGCCCGGCCCGATGTCGCGCCGCCTGTTCCTGGCACAGTCCTGGGCGCTCCTGGCCGGCTGCGGCTCGGGATCGGCCGACGACGCCCCCTACGCGCAGGCCCCGGTCGAGCAGGTTGCGGCGCCGCAATGGCTGGCACCCGATCATCCTGCGCTGGCGTATAGCGACTACGCCGAGGTGGCCATCACGCGCGACATGGCCCGGTTCTCGCGCCCGATCCTCGACAACAACGGCTACTGGCACACCGGGCCGGGCGCGCGGGTGCGGTTCTGGACCGATGGCGAGACGGTCACGGTGGGCTTGCGACGCAACTACCTGATGCCGCGGGAGGACACCCGCCAGCCGGTCGGGGTAGTGCTGGTCGACGGCGTGGTCGCGGCCACTTGGGCCGATCTGGAGCGCGTCACGGTCACGCACGCCGGGCCGCGGATGCGACTGCACGAGGTCGTGATGCCCTACAACGACAGCGTCGACTTCCTGGGCGTCGAGATCCCGGCGAAAGCGACCGCCGCGGCGGCCCCGCGCACCAGCCGGCGAATCGCCGTCCTGGGCGATTCGATCGCCCAGGGTTTCTGGGCTTCCGACGTCGCGCACTCATGGCCGTTCCTGCTCGCGCAGGCGACCGGCTGCGAGGTCGTGAACCTCGCGTATGGCGAGGCGATGTGCGCGCCGTCCGACGCCGTCGCGGCCGCGGCGCTCGCGCCCGACGTCGTCGTCTACCTCGTGGGATACAACGACTTCTCGCAGCAGACGACCGACTTCGGCGCCCGCTACTCGCAGTGGCTCGCGAACATCCGCGCGGGCCTGCCGGCGGCGAAGATCGTCTGCATCACCCCCACCTGGTCGCCCAACGAAGCGCCGATCCCGCTCGAGGCGTATCGACAGGAAATCCGCGACGCCGTGCCGACGGACATCACGATCGTCGAGGGCCCTTCACTCGCCGCCCACGACCTTGCGATGTTTCCCGACACGGTGCACCCGGACGACACGGCTTCGGCGAGCATCGCTACAGGGCTGGCGGCCTTCGTCGGCTAGCTGGCAACGCGAAGCCGGTGATGGTCAGCGCAACGGCCTCGAGCAGCAGCGCCCCTTCCAGGTAGCGCTCGCCCCCTCCCTGCGTGGCCGCAACCAGCACGCAAAGCGTGATCGCGTAGGCGATCACGGGCAGAAGCAAGGCGCGCTGCCCGGGCCGCAGCGCGGCGATCGCGCCGAGCACCAGTGCGAGCGTCGGGACCGCGACGAAGGGAAACGCGACGTTGACCTCGAGCCCGCCGAGCAGCCCACGCAGCCGTTCGACCCACGGAATCGAACCTTCGGCCAACCGAGCCGTCGCGACGACAGGATCGTCGCCGAACTGCGCGCTGTGCGATCGACGCACGGCATCGAGCTCGGCCAGCGAGCCAGCCTGCCTCTCGCGGCGCTCGCCAAGGCGGCCCAGTTCCACGGCGAGCACCGGACGGACGGACGCCCCGCTGCACGGCTCGGCGCAAAGCGTCCGCGCGACGTTCGCGATGAAGCGCGTCGGGGCTGCGCGAAGTCCCTCGAGCGCGGCACGTGCAACGAGGCGGTCGCTTTCCCGTGGGCCGAATTCGACGTAGGTCTTCGCCAGCGCCGGCCAGAAGGGAATCCGCTCCTGGGCTCCGAGCCCGAGCACCCGCGATAGTTCGGCGCTCGCCTCTCCGTTGCTCCCGCGGGCGGACTCCTCCATCGCACGATAGAGCGGGAACACGTATGTATAGACATACGGCTTGGCGGCGGGCACCCAGACGGGCCAGGCGACATTCGGCGCGGACGTGCCCACCAGAAAGACACCTGCTGCTGCGGCCGTCGCCAGCACTACGCGCCAGCGTGGCACCGCGGCGTCGGCCGACACCAGCTGCGGCGCCACCGCGAGGACGCCCGCGGCGAGCGCGAACAGCGCCAGCTCGGAGCGCACGTGTGTGGACAAGCCCGCCAGCAGCGACATCAGCATCCACAACAGCCAGGGGCGGCGCCATCGAAGCCAGGCCGCCCACGTCGCCCACATCGCAGCCAACACCGTCACGCCGGGACCGTCGCTTGCCGGGTACGACCAGGCCGTGAGCAGGAAGGCGAAAGATGCCGAAGCGATGGCTGCCCACGCCCGGGACGAGGCGCACCGCAGTGTCACCTGGCAGACGACCGCGAGCAGCAGGCAGCAGCAGCCGAAGAGGAAGCCCATCGCCACCGCCAGCGCGTCGGTGTTCGCGCCAAGCAAGACCATCGCTCGGTGATAAGCCAGGACCACGAGGTCCCTGCCGCCGATCAGGCTGCCCGCGAAACCGACTTGACCCTGCGGCCAGAGCAGGCTCGCCTGCACGTAGTACTGCGCGTCGCGATGGAAGTCGACCAGTTGCTGCAACTTGATGCCACACAGGGCAACCAACACCACGGCCCAGGCAAGCCAGGGCAGGACACGGCAACGGCTGACGATCATCTCCTCGAGGCCGCTGGGGGGCGTGCCCCGATGCCGGAAATGTGGATGCCAGCGCAAGGAGTCCGTCCGCCCGATCGTCGACCCGTTCAGCGTCGCCGCGCCTGGATCACGCCGTCGACGTCGCGCACCGCCGCGAGGGTGCGCGCGAGCTGGGTCGCGTCGGGCACCTCCACCGTGAAGCGCATGCTCGCCACCTGCTGACGCGACAGCGTCTGCACCGCAATCACGTTGAGCCGATCGCGCGCGAACACCTCCGTGATGTCGCGCAAGAGCCCCGGCCGGTCCGCGGCCCGCACCTCGACGTCGGCCGGAAACCGCCGCAGCCGGGCGTCGCTCGCGCGAAGGGCCTCCTCGCCCCACGCCGTCTCGATCACCCGTTCGGGGGCGCGGTCGGCCATCCGGGCGAATGTCGGGCAGCCGTCTCGGTGCACCGAGACGCCGTGGCCCTTGGTCACGAAGCCTACGATGCCGTCGGGCGGCACTGGCCTGCAGCAGCGGGCGAGCTGGGTCATCAGCGAATCGATGCCGACCACCAGCACGCCGTCGCCGCGGCCCGTCGCCTCGCGCGCGCGCCTGCGCGGCGCCAGCACAGCCGGCTCGCCGGAGTCCGCGGCCGGCGCGCCCGCTGCAGCCTGGCCCGGCGCCGGCCCGCGGACGGCCTCCTCGAGTTGCCGCGGCCCGATCTCGTCGCGCGCGACCGCGACGAACATCGGCCCGACCGCCTCGAAGCCGAGCCGGCGGGCCAGTTCCTCGAACGCCAGCGCGGTGCGCCCCTCCCGCTGCAACACCCGCTCGACCCGCTCGCGCCCGGCGGCGGTAGCGCGCTCGAGCTCCAGCGCGTTGAACCACTGGCGCACCTTGTTGCGCGTCCTGGGGCTGCGCACGTAACCGAGTTGCGGATTGAGCCAGTCGCGCGACGGCCCCTCGTGTCCGGTCTCCTTGGCCGCGACGATCTCCACCGTCTGTCCGCTCTGCAGCGGCGTGTTCAGGGGCACCATGTGTCCGTCGACCCGTGCACCCCGGCAGCGGTGCCCGAGGCTGGTGTGCACGTGATAGGCAAAGTCGATCGGCGTAGCCCCGGCCGGAAGCTCGATCACCCGCGCCTGAGGCGTCAGCACGTAGATGCGGTCGTCGAGCGCCGGCCGCGCCGACGGCTGGCCTGCCGCGCCTGCCGCGCCCTCCGCCTGGGCGCTGCCCAGCGCCTGCCCGACCTCCCTCTGCCACGCCAGCAGCTGGCGCATCCAGGCGATGCGCTCGTCCTGCCCGGCTTCGGCCGCGCGCGCGCCACGGACCGGCGCGCCCGCCCCGCGCTCCTTGTAGCGCCAGTGCGAGGCCACGCCGTACTCGGCGAAGCGGTGCATCTCGGCGGTGCGGATCTGCAC
>CALMSQ010000368.1:0-8031 GCA_937872345.1 uncultured Burkholderiales bacterium
GGCGATCAGCTCGGCCACCATCACGCCCTCGTCCTCGGCCTTGTGCGCGAGCATCGGGCCGCGCACCACGTCGCCGATCGCCCAGATGCCGGGAACCGCAGTCCGGCAGTGATCGTCGACCGGGATGAACCCGCGCTCGTCGACCGACAGGCCGATCGACTCGAGCCCGAGTCCGTCGGTGTGGGGCACGCGGCCCACCGACACGACCAGCCGGTCGCACTCGAGCACCTGCGCGGCGCCCTTGTCGTCGGTCCAATCGACCTTCACGCCTCGCTTGCCCGCGTGGACCGCGCCGAGCTTCACGCCGAGGTGGATCTTCAGTCCCTGCTTCGTGAGCAGCTTCCACGCCTCCTTCTGCACGCCCCCGTCGGTGGCCCCGAGGAAAGTCGGCAATGCCTCGAGGATCGTGACCTCCGCACCGAGGCGACGCCACACCGAGCCCAGCTCGAGCCCGATCACGCCGGCCCCGATCACGCCGAGGCGCCTGGGCACCTCCGGGATCGCGAGCGCGCCCTCGTTGTCGCAAACCAGCTGGTTGTCCACCGGCACGCCGGGCAGGTGCCGCGCCTTCGAGCCGGTGGCGATGATCACGTTGACCGCATCGACCAGCTGCGGGGCGCTCGCGGCCGCGCCTTCCCCGGCGTCGTCGAGCACCTCGATCCGGAACGCGCCGTCCTCGGCGCCGACGAAGCGACCGTGGCCCTTGAGCCAGGCGATCTTGTTCTTGCGGAACAGGAACTCGACCCCCTTGGTCATCTTCGAGACGATCGCATCCTTGCGCGCCAGCATCTTCGCCAGGTCGAGCTTCACCCCCTCGACCGCGATCCCGTGCTCGCCGAGGTGGTGCCGGACCTTCTCGAACTCCTCGCTCGACCCGAGCAGCGCCTTCGACGGAATGCAGCCGACGTTCAGGCAGGTGCCGCCGAGCGCCCGCTCGCCCTTCGGGCTGCGCCACTTCTCGACGCAGGCGACCTTGAAGCCGAGCTGCGCCGCGCGCACCGCGGCGATGTAGCCGCCCGGGCCCGCGCCGATCACGACGACGTCGTATGTCTGGGGCATCTTCGCGCGCTCCTCAGAGATCCAGCAGCAGGCGCGACGGGTCCTCGAGCGCCTCCTTGATCGCGACGAGGAACAGCACCGCCTCGCGGCCGTCGATGATGCGATGGTCGTAGGACACGGCGAGGTAGTTCATCGGCCGCACCACCACCTGGCCGTTCTCGACCACCGCGCGGTCTTTCGTCGCGTGCACGCCGAGGATCGCCGACTGCGGCGGGTTGATGATCGGCGTCGACAGCATCGAGCCGAACACGCCGCCGTTGCTGATCGAGAACGTGCCCCCGGTCAGCTCCTCGATGCCGAGCTTGCCGTCCTGCGCGCGCTTGCCGAAGTCGGCGATCTGCTTCTCGACCTGCGCGAAGCTCATCTGGTCGGCGTTGCGGATCACCGGGACCACCAGGCCGCGCGGCGACCCGACCGCGACGCCGATGTCGAAGTAGCCGTGGTAGACGATGTCGTTGCCGTCCACCGATGCGTTGACGACCGGATACTTCTTCAGGCCGTGCACGGCCGCCTTCACGAAGAACGACATGAAGCCGAGCCGCACGCCGTGCTCCTTCTCGAAGCGCTCCTGGTAGCGCTTGCGAAGGTCCATCACCGGCTGCATGTTCACCTCGTTGAACGTGGTGAGGATGGCGTTGGTCGCCTGCGACTGCAGCAGCCGCTCGGCCACGCGCTGGCGCAGCCGCGACATCGGCACGCGCTGCTCGGGCCGGCCTTCGAGCAGCTTCGCGACGTCGAGCGCGGGCCGCACCTCCGGCAGGCCGGTGGTCGGCACGCCCGTCGGGATCGCCGCGGGCGCCGGCCGGGCGGCCGCCGCAGCCGCCGCGCCGAGGACGTCGCCCTTGGTGATGCGGCCGTCGCGGCCCGTGCCCGCCACCTGCGACGGCGTCAACCCGGCCTCGGCCATCAGCTTCGCTGCCGCCGGCATCGCAACCCCGCTCTTCGCCCCCCCGCCCGCCGCCGGCGCGGCCGCAGTGGCCGGCGCCTGCGCCGCGGCCGGTACGGGCGCGGCCACCGCGGGAGCGGCAGGTGCCGCCGCCGTCGCGCCTGCCTTCGCCTCGGGATCGATCATCGCAATGACCTCGCCGGCGACGACGGTGCTGCCGTCGCCCTTGAGCACCTGCGACAGCACGCCCGCCGACGGCGCCGGAAGCTCGAGCACGACCTTGTCGGTCTCGATGTCGATGAGGTTTTCGTCGCGGGCCACGAGCTCGCCCACCTTCTTGTGCCACTGCAGCAGGGTTGCCTCGGCGACCGATTCCGACAGCTGCGGAACCCTGACTTCGATGAGAGCCATTTGCCTGTACTCCGGGGAGGAATTCGCTTCAGACCGATTTCTTCGCGCGCGAGCGGCCTTCGCCGAGCGCCGCGGCGATCAGCTCCTTCTGCTGCGCGTAGTGCTTGTCGTAGTAGCCGACCGCGGGCGACGCCGACGGCGCTCGCCCGGCGTAGCCGAGCTTCTGGCCGTCCTTGAGCGCCTCGGCGATGTGGTGCTGCACGTAGAACCAGGCGCCCTGGTTCTGCGGCTCGTCCTGGCACCAGATCACCTGCGTGGCGTTCGGGAACTTCCGGAGCTCGGCCTCGAACGCCTTGTGCGCGAACGGATAGAGTTGCTCGATGCGCACCAGCGCCACGTCGTCGACGCCGCGCTCGCGGCGTGCGGCCAGCAGGTCGTAGTAGACCTTGCCGGTGCAGGCGACGACCCGCTTGACCTTCTTCGGGTCCGCGCCCGCCGCCTCGCCGATCACCGTGCGGAACTCGCCGCGCGCGAGTTCGTCGAGCGAGGACACCGCGTCCTTGTTCCGCAGCAGCGACTTCGGCGTCATGATCACCAGCGGCTTGCGGAACATCCGGATCATCTGGCGCCGCAACAGGTGGAAGATCTGCGCCGGGGTGGTCGGCTGGCAGACCTGCATGTTGTGCTCCGCGCACAGCTGCAGGAAGCGCTCGAGCCGCGCCGACGAGTGCTCGGGCCCCTGCCCCTCGTAGCCGTGCGGCAGCATCATCACCAGCCCGCAGGCGCGTCCCCACTTGGTCTCGCCCGACGCGATGAACTGGTCGATGACCACCTGCGCGCCGTTGGCGAAGTCGCCGAACTGAGCCTCCCAGATCACCAGCGTGTTGGGGTCGGACGACGCGTAGCCGTACTCGAAGCCGAGCACCGCCTCCTCGGAGAGCACCGAGTCGATGACGATGAATTGCCCCTGCTTGTCGGCGACGAACTGCAACGGGATGTAGGCGCCCTGGTCCCACTTCTCGCGGTTCTGGTCGTGCAGCACCGCGTGCCGGTGCGTGAACGTGCCGCGGCCCGAGTCCTGGCCCGACAGGCGCACGCCGAAGCCCGACGCGACCAGCGTCGCGAACGCCAGGTGCTCGCCCATGCCCCAGTCGAGCGGCACGTCGCCGTCGACCATCGCGCGCCGGTCGTTGATCACGCGCTCGACCAGCGGGTGCAGCTTGAATTCGGGCGGCACGGTAGTGATCCGCTCGCCGAGCCGGCGCAGCTCGCCGATCGGCACGGCGGTGTCGGCGCTGTCGGTCCACTTGCGGTTGAGGAACGGCAGCCAGTCGACCGCGAACTTGCTCTTGAAGTTGGTGATGACCGGGTCGATGGTGTGCTTGCCTTCGTCCATCGCCTTGCGGTAGCCGGCGACCATCGCCTCGGCATCGGACTCCTTGATGACCTCCTGGGCCACAAGCCTGTCCGCGTAGAGCTTGCGCGTGCCGGGATGCGCGGCGATCTTCTTGTACATCATCGGCTGCGTCATCGCCGGCGTGTCCTGCTCGTTGTGCCCGAGCCGGCGGAAGCAGACGATGTCGACCACGACGTCCTTGCGGAAACGCTGCCGGAATTCCAGCGCCAGCTGCGTCGCGTAGACCACCGCCTCGGCGTCGTCGCCGTTCACGTGGAACACCGGCGCCTCGATCATCTTGACCACGTCGGTGCAGTAGATCGTCGAACGGGTGTCCCTGGGGTCGGACGTCGTGAAGCCGATCTGGTTGTTGATCACGATGTGCACGGTGCCGCGCGTGCCGTAGCCGCGCGTCTGGGCCAGGTTCAGCGTCTCCATGACGACACCCTGCCCCGCGAAGGCCGCGTCGCCGTGCACCAGCACCGGCAGCACGTGGTCGCCGTTGCGGTCTCCGCGGCGAACCATCCGCGCGCGGCACGACCCCTCGACGACCGGGTTGACGATCTCGAGGTGCGAAGGATTGAAGGCGAGCGACAGGTGAACCGGCCCTCCAGGCGTGGAGATGTCGCTCGAGAAGCCCTTGTGATACTTGACGTCGCCGCTCGGCAGGTCGTCGGCGTGCTGGCCTTCGAACTCCGCGAAGAGCTCCTTGGGCATCTTGCCCAGCGTGTTGACGAGCACGTTCAGCCGGCCGCGGTGGGCCATGCCGATGACGACCTCCTGGATGCCGAACTCGCCCGCCCGCGCGACAAGTTCGTCCATCGCGGCGATGAAGCTCTCGCCACCTTCGAGCGAGAAGCGCTTCTGGCCGACGTAGCGGGTGTGAAGGTAGCGCTCGAGGCCTTCAGCGGCGGTGAGACGGTCGAGGATGCGCTTCTTCTTGTCGGTGCTGTAGCTGGGGCGCGCGCGCGTCGATTCGAGGCGCTCCTGGATCCAGCGCTTCTGCGCCTGGTCGCTGATGTACATGAACTCGGCGCCGATCGACCCGCAGTAGGTGTCGCGCAACGCCTTGACGATGTCGCGCAGCGGAGCGTTGTCGAAGCCGAAATAGGTGTTCGCCGCCGAGTAGATGTTGGCGTGCTCGCCCTCGGTGAAGTCATAGAACGCCGGCTCGAGCTCCGGGATCACCGGGCGCTCCTGGCGCTTGAGCGGATCGAGATCGGCCCAGCGCGAGCCGAGGTTGCGGTACGCGGCCACCAGCGACTGCACGAACACCTGCTTGCGGGCAGTCGCCGCGTCGCCGCCCATCATCCGTGGCTGCAGCGAGCCTTCCTTCGCTCGCTCGGCGAACGACTGCACGATCGGCGCATGCGCGATGTCGCGCGTCTGCGGGCTGCCGTCGGCGGCCGGTACCGCCTGCATGCTGTCGAACCAGGTGCGCCAGGCCTCGGGCACCGAGCCGGGATTGTTCAGGTAGCTCTCGTAGAGCTCCTCGACATACGGGGCATTGCCGCCGAACAGGTACGAGTTCGACTGGAACGCTTTCATCATGGTTCTTCACCTTTCGGAACGAGTTTCTCGTCAAAGATGCTCGGACAGCCGCGTGGGCACGGCGCCGACGAACCGCGCCCGGCTTCCGGATCGGCGGTTCGAGACTCAGCGGTAGTGACGAAGGGGGATTACGTCATGGCGGCACGCTCTGGCGGGTGCCTGAATGGTATCACCGCGTGCGCTGTCACCGCAGGCGCGCCGCGGTCTCCCGATAGGTGTCGAGGCCGGGCCCGCCGATCGCGATCGCGCGCTCGGCCGCCTCGCGCGCACCCGGCAGATCCCCTGCACGGGCCAGGGCTTCGGCGAGGTTGTTCCAGCCGTCGGCGAAGTCCGGGTGGCGGTCCAGCAGTGCGCGATAGGTCTGCACTGCCTGCTGCGCCTGGCCGTCGGCGAGCTGCGCGTTGCCCAGCGCGAACGCGGTGAGCCGGTCGTCCGGGGCGCGGGCGTGAAGCGCCCGGTACGCGGCCAGCGCCGCCGCGCGGTCGACCCGCTCGAGCGACACCGCGGCGCGCAGCGCGTCGCGCTGCGTCGCCGCAGCGGGAATCCGCTGCGGCGTCGTCACGACCATCGCCCAATAGCCGCCCCGCCCCCATGTCCGCTCGAAGGTCTCGATCCCCATCGGCATCGCCTTCTCCGGGCCCGAGTGCAGGTAGATCCGGTCGGCGTCGAGGTCGTAGCCGACGATCACCGCGTAATGCCAGACCGGCATGATCGACAAACCCAGGTTCTGGAACACCACGACCGCGTAGCCGTCGGCCACGGCCCGCAGCAGCGCGGCAATCGTCGCCGGCATCGGAATCGAGAGCAGTCCCTCGCGCCGCGGCAGCGCCAGCATCTCGGCCTGCAGCGTTCCCTGCCGGGCCGGCAGGTACACCTCCGCGGTCAGCGACTCGGGCGTGCGCGCGCGGCCGACGGCGCCGAGCGCCATCGCCAGTGCGGCGGGCCCGCACTGGTAGTCCTCCTGCGGATGGAAGGGCACGTCGGGCAGCCGCGCCTGCCGCGGCAGCCCCTGGACGGGCGCTGCCGCCGGCGAGCCGGCGGGCGCCCTCAGGGCGTCGGTCTGGGGTGTCGCGCACCCGCCGAGCGCGAGCGCCGCGACGAGTGCGACTGCGGCGGTTCGCCGCGCGCGGCTTCGCGTCAACGGATCGCGCGGGTGAAGGGGAAGACCTTGGTGAAGCCGAGGATGTCGGTGATCAGCAGCACGATGAAGATCGTGACGATGATGCCCAGGACGTCGCCGCCCGCGGGCAACTGGTCGATGCGCGCCGCGAGGTCGCGCACCTGCTGGTCGTCGAGGGCCTTGACACGCTCGCGCGCCTGCGCCGGGTCGACGCCCATCGCCTCGAAGCGCGCCCGGACGTCTTCGCGCGCCAGCAGCGCGTCGAGGGCCGCACGGTCGGACGCGGGCGTGGCGGTGAGGGCTTCCTCGGTGCTCACGACGCGCGCATGGGCCGGCGCCGGTACGGTGGAAGCGAGCAGGCCGGCGACCACCGCGCCGGCGACCATGCGAACGATACGGCCATGAACCATTTCATCCCCCTCCTCGTTGAAGTCCTTCCGGGACCAGGACACCGCTCGGCACGGTAGCACCGGCGCCGCGAATCGCGCAAACCGGCGGCGCGTCCCGGTTGCAGGATCCCGACACAATGCCGCCCTGGCCCGTCGGGCGGAGCTTTCACCGCCCCTGCCCCGGGAGTAGACTGCGCGAACCGGAAGATACGAAGAAAGCGCCGCGCGCACACGTGGCCGATCCGAGCGCTGCACAGGAGGAGACCGTTGCAGGCGACCGATGTCCGTGATCCCGACTACTTCCACCGCGTGGTGGACTGCCAGTGGGCCTGCCCGGCCCACACTCCCGTCCCCGAATACATTCGACTGATCGCCGCGGGCCGGTATGCCGACGCGTACATGGTCAACTGGCGCTCGAACGTGTTCCCGGGCATTCTGGGTCGAACCTGCGACCGACCCTGCGAGCCCGCGTGCCGGCGTGGCCGCGTCGAGGCGCAGCAGACGCCGGCGCCCGAGCCGGTCGCGATCTGCCGCCTCAAGCGCGTCGCGGCCGACTTCAAGGAAGACATCCGCCACCGGCTTCCCAGGCGCGCGGCGCGGCCCAACGGCCGGCGCATCGCCTGCGTCGGCGGCGGCCCTGCCTCGCTCACCGTGGCGCGCGATCTCGCGCCGCTGGGTTATTCGGTGACGGTGTTCGACCAGGACGCGCGCGCAGGCGGCATGATCCGCACGCAGATTCCGCGCTTCCGCCTTCCCGAAGCGGTGATCGACGAGGAGACCGGTTACGTGCTCGACCTCGGCGTCGAGTTCCGCGGCGGCGAGCGAGTCGAGTCGCTGCGTGCGCTGCTCGATCAGGGCTACGACGCCGTCTTCGTCGGCTGCGGCGCGCCGCGCGGCCGCGACCTCGACCTGCCCGGCCGCGCCGAGGCCGCCGACCACATCCGCGTCGGCATCGAGTGGCTCGCGTCGGTGTCGTTCGGCCACGTCGAGCGCGTCGGCAAGCGCGTGATCGTCCTCGGCGGCGGCAACACCGCGATGGACTGCTGCCGCACCGCGAGGCGCCTGGGCGGCGCCGACGTCAAGGTGATCGTGCGCTCGGGGTTCGACGAGATGAAGGCGTCGCCCTGGGAGAAGGAGGACGCGATGCACGAAGGCATCCCGATCCTCAACTACCTGGTGCCGAAGGCGTTCCTGCACGACGGCGGGCGGCTCACCGGGATGCGCTTCGAGAAGGTCGAGGCGCGCTTCGACGAGCGCGGCCGCCGCAAGCTCGTGCCCA
>CALMSQ010000369.1:0-8043 GCA_937872345.1 uncultured Burkholderiales bacterium
GCACGCTGGCGGCGAACCTGATCGGCGGCTACCTGATCGGCGTGGCGATGGCGGTGTTCGCCGATCACCCCGGCCTTGCACCCGAATGGCGCCTGCTGATCGTGACCGGGTTCCTCGGCGGGCTGACGACGTTCTCGACCTTTTCGGCGGAAGTCACGACGCTGATCCAGCAGGGGCGCCTGCTGTGGGCGTCCGCCGCCATCGGCATCCACGTCGCGGGCTCGCTCGCGCTCACGCTGCTGGGCCTGGCGTCGGTGAAGCTGCTCGAGCGCCTGTGAGGAGACCACGATGCAGGGCTACCAGTTGACTTTCTTCACGACGCACGACCGCCGGCACGCCGGCCTGCCGCTCGGCGAGTGGCTGCTCCAGGAGGCGCGCAAGCTCGGCGTCGCCGGGGCGACGCTGCTCGCCGCCTCCGAGGGCTTCGGCCACGATCGCAAGCTGCACTCGGCGCACTTCATCGAGCTCGCCGACCAGCCCGTCGAAGTGACGATGGCGCTCGGCGAGGCCGACGCCGAGCGCTTCTTCCAGCGGCTGCGCGACGAGCGGGTCCGGGTGTTCTACGTGAAGGCACCGATCGAGTTCGGTGTCACCGGCGAGAGCTGAGTGCTCGCGCGACGGTGCCCCGTGCTCCCGGTGCCTGCCGAGTGCGGTGCGCGCCCTCGCGCGGCGGCGCCACCGAGCGGCGCAGGCACCCGTCGATCCGGTTCAAGATGCCGCGACCCTCGAGACTCGCCACGCAGCGGTACAGCGCCTCGTGGGTGACGCCGATCTCGCGCGCAATCGACTTCAGCCCGGCACCCACCCGGTAGCCGCCGTCGCTGCCTTCGGTGTCGAGCAGGTGCAGCAGCCGCGCCTCGACGGTCTTCAGGCTCAGGCGCTCGCACTGCTGCCGCAGCCGCCTGACTTCGCGGTTGAGCATCCCGATCCAGCGCACCGCGAACGACGGATCGTCATCCAACGCCTCGCCGAGTTCGCGCAGCGGGATCCGGATGATGTCGGCGTCGGTCACGACGCGAGCGTCACAGTGGTAGCGCGACGAATGCAGGCTCGCCTCGCCCACGAATCCGCGCCGGCAGCGCTGCAGCACGACGGGCTCGCCCTGGATGCCGTGGCGCTCGAGCGTGACCTCGCCCGAGACCACGTAGAACATGAACGCCGGCCGCCTGCCGGTCTCGAACAGCGTCGTGCCCCGGACATGCCGCCCGTTCGCGCAGCGCGCATGCAACCGCGCCGGCAACAGTTCCTGCAGTTCGGCGGGAAGCCCGGGGGCGTGCGAGTTCATATGATCCTTATCATACGCAAGCCCGCCGCTCCGGGGCGATCATCGGCCTGGCCCAAGGCGAGTCAGCCCCGATGATCGATCAGCCCGTCGAATCCGGCCTCGCGCCGGCGCTGCTCAACGAACGCGCGGTGCGCGCTGCCGCAGGCATCCTGTTCCTGTTCGCGATCGTCTCGTTCATGAACGCGTGGCTGCTCGGCAATTTCGCACCGACGCGCGTGTTCGTCGTCGCGTTCCTGGTCGACTTCGGCCTGCGCATCTTCGTGAGCGCGCGCCTTTCGCCCAGCCTGATCGTCGGGCAGTGGCTGGTACGCATGCAACAGCCCGAGTTCGTCGGCGCAGCCCAGAAGCGGTTCGCGTGGTCGATCGGGTTCGTGCTGGCGCTCGCGATGCTCTACCTCGTGGTGATCGAGCGCATCGTCGGCCCGGTGAATCTGGTCGTCTGCGCGATATGCCTGCTGTTGCTGTTCCTGGAGACCGCGTTCGGAATCTGCCTCGGATGCATCGTCTACGAGCGCCTCCCCGGAACCCGGCGTAGCCCGTGCCCGGGCCAGGCCTGCGGCTACGTGCCGGCGCCCGGCGCCGGCGGAACGCCGGTGCAGGGCCTGGTTGTCGTGGCCTTCGTCGCGGCGATCGGCCTGGTCGCCCCCGAAGTGGCGGGCGAGAACCGAAGCGCGAGGGCAAGTCCGGCCGCGTCCGCCGGGATCGAGGCGGCGTCGGAGAGGCCGGCCGTGGCGCTCGAGGCGACCGAGGCGGCCGAGGCCGAGCGCTGCCGGGTGCCGGCCTTCGCAAAGGCGATCGGCCACGAGCAGATTTGGAAGCTTCACAACCACTGCAACTAGCACGCTGCGGCGGGCGCCACCTCGGCCGCGTTGCCGGCGCGGCGCTCAGCTCGCCGAAACCGTCGGCCGCCGGCGACGAAGGCGGGTCAGCCAGCCGGACAGGTCGAAGATTCGCCGCCGGCGCGGCTCTGCCGTGCGGCGCGCGTGGACGTCGTGCCACTCGTTCTTCGCGACCGGGTCGCCCTCGCGCACCCGCGCGGCGTGCGCGTCGAGCTGCTCGCGCAATGCCCGGGCCGTGTCCCAGCGTCCGGGCAACTCGCGACCGAACGGACCGCTCATCAGCGTGTCGAAACGCACGTCGCAGTAGGTCCCTTCGAGCGGAGGCGACGGCAGCCTGATCCACGACTTGTCCAGCTGCCCGAGGAGCTGGAACTCGGTGTAGCCGTTCGCCTCGAGAAGCTCCAGGATCGGCCCTGTTTCGAGGTTCACCTCGAACGACAGGTACGGCGGGTGCACTCCGGCCAGGAACATCTGCCGGATCACCATGCGCTCCGGTCCCTCGATGTCGAGCTTCACGTAGTACGGCGCGCGATGGCCGCGCACGATGTCCTGGAACGGCATCCCGCGAACGCTGATCTCGCGATAGGTGCCCGCCGGAAGCGGTGGTCGAGGTCGACGTCGAGACGACTCCAGTCGTCGTGCTCGTGCACGAAGAACGACACTTCGCCCGCCGTCTCGGTCAGCGCGACGTCGTGGATGACCAGCCGCCCCTCGGCGATCTCGGCCGCGAAGCGCTCGCGCGCCCGCGCGACGTGGTCCGGATTGGCTTCGATGGCGACGACATCGAAGCCCTTGCGCAGGTAGAAGTCGGTGTCTGCCCCGTTGTGCATGCCGACGTCGTAGATCAGGGGTCTCATCGCAGTGCCTTGCGCATGCTGCGGATGCTAGCGCATCGCGCGGATCAGTCGCCGAAGCCCGCCAGCCGTTGTGCGATGCCCTGCGCAAGGAAGTCGTAGACGCGCCGGACGACCCGGCTCGACCGGATCTCGCGATGCACCGCGAGCCAGCACGGCAACGGCGCGATCCGCGCCTGCGGCAACAGCCGGCGCAGCCCCGGCCGGCGCGCCGCCACGTAGTGCGCCATGAACCCGATGCCCGCGCCGGCATCGACCAGTTCGCCGTACGCGATGTGGTCGTCGGTGCGCAGCGCGAACTGCTCGCGGACGATCGGCACGCCGAGCCGCGCGAAGCCGCGGACGATCGTGTCGTCGAGATCGAAGCCGACCAGCTGGTGTCGCAGCAGGTCGGCCGGCTGGCGCGGCACGCCCGCCGCGGCCAGGTAGCGCTCGTGCGCGTAGGCCCCGACCCCGATGTCGGCGATCCGGCGGGCGACCAGCGCGCCCTGCGTCGGCCGCACCATCCGCACCGCGATGTCCGCCTCGCGGCGCAACAGGTTGCTGAGCGCGTTCGAGGCCACGAGCTCGACCTGGATCGCCGGCTCCTCGTCCTGCAGCGCGGCGAGCACCGGCGGCAACAGCCAGGCGGCAGCGACCTGGCTGGTCGTGATCCGCACCTTGCCGCGGGTCGCCTGCTCCAGGCCCGAGACGGCGCGCGCGAGGCCGTGCGCACCCGCTTCCATCTGCCGGGCGGCGTCGGCGATCGCCAGCGCGACAGCCGTCGGCGTGACGCCACGACCGGTGCGCTCGAACAGCGGTGCGCCGAGCTGGGCCTCGAGCTCGGCGATGTGGCGGCTCAGCGTCGGCTGCTGCGCGCCCAGCGCGCGCGCGGCGCCGGTCAGGCTTCCCGCGTCGAGTACGGCGACGAAGCTCCGGACCAGCGCCCAGTCGAATCGATCCAGAGGCATGCAGAATTGTATGACTCGGATGCCATGTCCAGCAATTGCCGAATGTGACGCGGCGGCCGACACTGGCGGGGTTGCGTCACCCTCGCAGGAGCCTCGCGATGATTTCCGCCCCTCGGACCGTCCTCGTACTCGGCGCCAACGGCCGCTTCGGTGCGGCCGCCGTGCAGGCGTTTGCCGCCGCCGGCTGGCAGGTGCTCGCGCATGCCCGGCGCGCGCCCGGCGCATTGCCGCCCGGCGCGCGACACGTCGCGACACCTCTGAACGAGCAGGCGCGGCTGGCCCGAGAGGCCCGTGGCGCGCGCGTCGTCGTGCATGCACTGAACCCGCGCTACACCGACTGGGCCCGCGAGGCGATGCCGCTGGCGCGCGCCGGCATGGACCTGGCAGCGTCGCTGGACGCCACCTTCATGCTGCCCGGCAACGTCTACAACTTCGGCGAACCGATGCCGCCCGTGCTGCGCGAGGACACGCCGCAGCGGCCGTCGACCCGCAAGGGCCGCATTCGAGTCGCGATCGAGGCCGAGATGGAGGCCCGCGCCGCGCAGGGCCTGCGCGGCGTGGTGATCCGCGCGGGAGATTTCTTCGGCGGCGGCCGCGGCAGCTGGCTGGACCTGGTCGTCACGAAATCGCTGCGCGGCGGCCGGCTCGTCTACCCGGGCCCGCTCGACGTCGCGCACGCCTGGGCGTACCTGCCCGACCTCGCGCGCGCGTTCGTCGCGATCGCGGCGCGACGCGATCTGCCGGCGTTCACGCGCCTGCACTTCGCGGGCCACGCACCCACCGGCGCGTCGTTCCTCGCGTCGCTCGAGCGCGCCGCCGAGTCGCTCGGGCTGCGGCCCGCTTCTGGCTGGCGGCACGGCCGCCTGCCGTGGCCGCTGCTGCGCGCCGGCGGCCTGGTCGTGCCGATGTGGCGCGAGATCGCCGAGATGGCGTACCTGTGGCGCGTTCCACACGAGCTGGACGGCAGCGCCCTCGAGCGCCTTGCCGGCCCGCTGGCGCAGACGCCGCTGGAGCCGGCGCTGGCCGACGCGCTTCGCGCACTGGGCTTTCGCGGACACGATCGGCCCGAAGCCGTTAGACTCGAGCCGTATGCCGATCTCCGATCCACGCAGCGCAGCCCTGCCGCCGATCCGTGAGTCGAGCGCCCTGTTCCTCGACTTCGACGGCACGCTGGCCGAGCTCGCGCCCAGCCCCGACGCGGTGCGCACCGCCCCGGGCCTCGTCGAGAGCCTCGCGGCACTGAACGCCTCGCTCGGCGGCGCGCTGGCGATCGTCTCGGGCCGCCCGGTGGCCGATCTCGATCGCTTCCTCGCCCCGCTGCGGCTCGCGCTGGCCGCCGAGCACGGCGCCGTGCTCCGGCTCGCCGACGGGCGGACGCAGCGCGCCGCGCCGCCCGACCTGCGCGACTCGGCGCAGGCGGGCGCGGAACTCGCGCGCCTTCACCCGGGCCTGGTCCTCGAGCGCAAGTCGATGTCGGTCGCGCTGCACTACCGCGGCGCGCCGCAATGGGCGCAGTCGTGCATCGACGCGCTCGCGGCGACGGTCGAGAATCGCCCCGACCTGGAACTGCTGCACGGCAAGTGCGTGGTCGAGGTCCGGTGCGCCGGCGTCGACAAGGGACGTGCGATCGCAGCGCTGATGGCGAGCGAACCGTTCAGCGGACGGCTGCCGATCTTCGCGGGCGACGACGTGACCGACGAGGCGGGGTTCGCGGTCGTCCAGGAGGCCGGAGGCGTCGCGATCAAGGTCGGCGACGGCGCCACGGTCGCACGGCACGTCTGCGCGTCGCCCGAGGCGCTGCGCGGCTGGCTTGCGTCGGCGGCGGCCGACGCCGCCGCGGCGCGGTGAAATCCGAGGAGCACACCGATGTCTCGCCTGGTCGTCGTCTCCAATCGCGTCGCCGATCCGCGCAAGCCCGCCGCGGGCGGACTTGCGGTCGCGCTCGGCGAGGCCCTGCAATCCACCGGCGGCCTGTGGTTCGGATGGAGCGGCGCGATCGTCGAGGACGGCACGCCCGGCGAAGGCGAACTCCACCTGCAGCAGGCCGGCCCGGTCACGCTGGCCACCGTCGACCTTTGCCGCGAGGACCACGACGACTATTACGCGGGCTACAGCAACGGGGTGCTCTGGCCGGTCTTCCACTACCGGCTCGACCTCGCCGATTTCGACGGCCACTACGTCGATGGCTACCGCCGGGTGAACCAGCTGTTCGCGCGACGGCTGCTGCCGCTGCTGCGGCCCGACGACATCGTCTGGGTGCACGACTACCACCTCATTCCGCTGGCTGCCGAATTGCGCGCCGCAGGTTGCGGGCAGCGGATCGGCTACTTCCTGCACATCCCGATGCCGCCGCCGCCGATCTTCGCGGCGATCCCCCAGCACGAGTGGCTGACCCGGTCGCTGTTCGCCTGCGACGTGGTCGGCTTCCAGAGCCGCACGGACCTCGGGCACTTCACCGACCATGCGGTCGCCACGGCCGATGCCACGCGGTTCGGCGACCACGGCCTCGACGCCCTCGGCCGTCGGCTGCACGCGCAGGCGTTCCCGATCGGCATCGACGTCGACGAGTTCGAGCGGCTCGGCCAAGGCAGGGAGGCGCGCGAAACCTACGTGACGACGCGCGACGAATACGCGCGCCGCCGGCTGCTGATCGGCGTCGACCGGCTCGACTACTCAAAGGGAATCCCGCAGCGAATCCGCGCGTTCCGCGACCTGCTCGCCCGCTATCCCGAGAATCGCAACAGCGCGACGCTGATCCAGATCGCGTCGCCCAGCCGCGAAAGCGTCGAGGCCTACGCGGCGATTCGGGCCGAACTCGAGCGACTCTGCGGCGCGGTGAACGGCGACTTCGGCGAACTCGACTGGATGCCGGTGCGCTACATCCACCGCACGGTGGCGCGACGCCGCCTTCCGGGGCTCTACCGGGCGGCGCGCGTCGGCGTGATCACGCCGCTGCGCGACGGGATGAACCTCGTCGCCAAGGAATACGTCGTCGCGCAGCAGGGGGCCGATCCGGGCGTGCTGGTGCTGTCGCGATTCACCGGCGCAGCCGAGCAGCTCGCGGAAGCGCTGCTGGTGAACCCCTACGACAAGCGCGGCACCGCCGACGCGATGGAGCAGGCGCTGACGATGCCGCTCGCCGAGCGCCAGGCGCGCCACGACGCGCTGTTTCGGCGCATCCGCGAGCATGACGTGCACCGCTGGTGCGCCGACTTCCTCGGGGCGCTCGATCCTTCGTTCGCGCAGCGGCTCAACCAGCGCTCGCGGGAGCGCCGCCGGCGGCGCGGCGCTGCGGCCGCGTGAGGTAGTCGAGCAGCTCGACCATGACCTCGTTGATGCGCCGGTAGGCCGACGCGGGCGCGGCGCGGATCGCGGCCTCGCCCTGGACGTACGCGGCTTCGACCAGTTCGTGCCGGTCGCCGCCGATCATCGCGTCGAGGCTCTCGGGCGTCGTCTCGAGGTGGAACTGCACGCCGACGACGTTCGTTCCCAGCTGGAACGCCTGGTTCCGGCAGGCGTCGCTTTCGGCGAGCCGGCGCGCACCGCGCGGCAGCTCGAAGGTCTCGCCGTGCCAGTGGAAGGCGAGAAGGCGTTCGGGGAACCGAAAGGCATCGGCCTGCGGCGTCGAGCGCACGTCGTACCAGCCGATCTCCTTTTCGCGGTTCCGGCGCACCCGCGCCCCGAGCGCGCTGGCGATGAGCTGCGCGCCCAGGCACACCCCGAGCGCCGCGACGCCCGCGCCGATCGCGTCGCGCAGGAACTGCTTCTCGGCCTTCAGCCAGGGCAACGTCGCCTCGTCGTTGACGCTCATCGGCCCGCCCATCGCGATCACGAGGTCGAGTCCACGCGCCTCGGGCAACGCGTGCCCCGCCTCGTGAAAGCGCGTGTAGCGCACGTCGGCGCCCCGAGCGCGCAGCCACCCCTCGATGCTGCCCACACCCTCGAAGGGCACGTGCTCGAGGACCTGGACCCTCATCGCGCGGCTGGCCGGCATGCGGCGCTCAGCCGATCGTGACTTCGATCCGCTTCGGCTGCGCGTGCGCTGCCTTCGGGATGCGCAGCTTCAGCACGCCGTTGTTCAGCTCGGCCGCCACCTTGTCGACGTCGAGTTCCTT
>CALMSQ010000370.1:0-7587 GCA_937872345.1 uncultured Burkholderiales bacterium
CCGGCAGCCGGCGGCTGCCCGTCGCCGACTTCCTGCGCGGCTGCCCCGTCGAGCCCGGCGAAAGGTTCGTCATGCCGGCGGCGACGTAGGGCCTGGCCCGGCCGGGCCGGACGAGACCGTCGGGCACGCCACGCCGGGCCGGGCCACGACGCCCTTGCAGCGCGCGGCCATCGCCCCGATATCCGGCACACTGGTGTCCTGCGGACACGCACGAGGAGCACGAACGAAATGTTCAACTGGATGAAGACTGCGATCCTGATGGCGGGGATCATGGCGCTGTTCGGCGTCGTGGGCTCGGTGATCGGCGGACGCCAGGGCATGCTGATGGCGCTGGCGTTCGGAGCGGTCGGCAACTTCTTCGCCTACTGGTTCTCCGACAAGATGGTCCTGCGGATGTACAACGCGCAGGAGGTCGACGAGACCAGCGCGCCGCAGTTCTACAACATGATCAAGGACCTCGCCGCGCGCGCCGAGTTGCCGATGCCGCGCGTCTACCTGATCGAGGAAGACGCGCCCAACGCGTTCGCAACCGGCCGCAACCCCGAACACGCGGCCGTGGCGGCCACTACCGGCATCCTGCGCGTGCTGAACGAGCGCGAGCTGCGCGGCGTGATGGCGCACGAGCTCACGCACGTGAAGCACCGCGACATCCTGATCTCCACGATCTCCGCGACGATGGCGGGCGCGATCTCCGCGCTGGCCAACTTCGCGATGTTCTTCGGCGGCCGCGACGAGAACGGTCGTCCGGCCAACCCGGTCGCGACGATCGCGGTCGCGCTGCTCGCGCCGCTCGCGGCGATGCTGATCCAGATGGCGATCTCGCGCGCCCGCGAGTTCGAGGCCGACCGCGGCGGCGCCGAGATCTCGGGCGACCCGCGCGCGCTCGCTTCGGCGCTCGACAAGATCCATCGCTACGCGCAGGGCATCCCGCTCGAGGCCACCGAGCGGCACCCCGAGACGGCGCAGATGATGATCATGAACCCGCTGTCCGGCGGCGGCCTGCGCGGGCTGTTCTCGACGCACCCGGCCACCGAGGAGCGCGTGCAGCGTCTGCTCGCGATGGCCGGCGCACGCGGCTGAGCTTGGGCGCGCGCGCGCCGCTGTCGCGCGAGATCGCCTGCGCTGCGCAGGCGATCGAGGCGTTGGCAGCCGGCCGCTCGCTGCAGTCGGCGGTCGAGGCGGCGCTCGACGACGGGCTCGAACCCGCGTCGCGCGCCGCGATCCGCGACATCGCCTACTCCACTTGCCGCCAGCTGGGGCTGGTGCGCGAATTGGCGCGACTGGTCAACGGCCGCCCGCCGCCGCCGCGGCTCGCCGCATTGCAGTGGGTCGCGCTGACGCAGCTCGTCGAGCCGCTGCGCGCCGAGGGCATCATCGTCGACCAGGCCGTCGCCGCCGCGCGGCTCGAGCCGGGCGGGGCCGCGGTGGCTGGTTTCCTGAACGCCACGCTGCGGCGCTTCGTGCGCGAGCGCGACGCGCTGCTGGCGGCGGCGCGCCGCAAGGACGAGGCGCGCTGGAACTTCCCCGACTGGTGGATCGCGCAACTGCGCGCCGAGCAGCCGCAAGCCTGGCAGTCGATCCTCGAGGTCGGCAACGCCCCTCCGCCGATGACCTTGCGCGTCAACCTGCGCCAGGGCGGCGTCGACGATTACCTGGCGAGCCTGGCCGGCGCCGGGCGCAGCGCGCGCCGCGTCGGTCCGCAGGCCGTCGTGCTGGACGAGCCCTGTGCCGTCGACGCGCTGCCGGGCTGGCACGAAGGCCGGGTCACGGTGCAGGATGCCGGCGCCCAGCTGGCCGCCCCGCTGCTCGACCCGCAGCCCGGCGAGCGCGTCCTCGACGCCTGCGCGGGCCCGGGCGGCAAGACGACGCACCTGCTCGAACTGGCCGATTGCCGCGTCACCGCGCTCGACGTCGGCGAGGCGCGCCTGCGCCCGGTGCGCGAGAACCTCGCGCGGCTCGGCCTGGGGCAGCCGGGCGGCCCCGGCCATCCGGCGACCGTGGTCGCCGGCGACGCGCGCCGGCCGGCCGACTGGTGGGACCGCGAACCCTTCGACCGCATCCTCGTCGACGCGCCGTGCACCGCGTCGGGCATCGTGCGGCGCCACCCGGACATCCGCTGGCTGCGCCGTCGTAGCGATCTCGCGACACTTTCCCGGCAGCAGTCGGAAATCCTGGCGGCCCTTTGGCCGCTCGTCCGGCCGGGTGGTAAATTGCTTTTTGCCACCTGCTCCGTGTTCCAGGCCGAAGGTGAGTCAGTGATCGATCACTTCCTCGCTTCGCGGCGCGATGCAAGGCGGCTGGATTTGTTCTGGCGCTTCGACACGGACACCGCCGAGCCGGTCTCGCAACTGCTGCCGGTCGCGGCGCCTACCCGCAACCACGACGGATTCTTCTACGCGCTGCTGGAAAGACGCCCTTGATCGCCCGCCTCGCCCTGGCGCTGGCGTTGGTGGCCACGCTGTGGGGGCAGATGCCGGCAGCGAGGGCCGCCGACCCGGCTGAACCGTCCGCGCAGCCCAGGCTCGAGCTCAATGCCGAGGGCGACAGCTGGCTGCTGTCGGCCGACTTCGAGGTGCCGCTCACGCGCTCGCTCGACGACGCGGTGCGACGCGGCGTGCCGCTGTACTTCGTGCTCGAGTTCGAGCTGATCCGCCCGCGCTGGTGGTGGACCGACGAGCGGGTCGTCGAGCGCTCGGTCGTCTACCGGCTCGGCTATCACGCGCTGACCCGCCAGTTCCGGCTCGGTTTCGACGGCCTGACGCAGACCTTCGACTCGCTGGAAGAGGCGACGCGCGTGATGGCCACCGTGCGCCACTGGCGCGTCGTCGACGTCTCCCGCGTCGCGCCGGGTACCGAATACGAGGCTCGGGTACGCTTGCGCCTCGACACCGCGCAGCTGCCCAAGCCGTTCCAGGTCAACGCGATCACCAATCGGGACTGGAATCCGCAGACGGAATGGAAGCTTTTCACGTTCACGCCGCAGACCCCGAAAAGCGGGCAGTAGGCCGGCTGCTGCGCTTCGCGCTGATCGGCTCGGTCGTGCTGGCGGTGATCCTGCTGCTGCTGCTGGCAGTGGCGAGCGCCAACACGCAGCTGTTCGAGAGCCAGTACCCGATGCTGCTGTGGCTCACCGTCGGGCTGGCGATCGGGCTGTTCCTGCTGGTGCTCGAGCTGCTGCGCCGGCTCGTGCTGCGCTACCGCCGCGGACTGTTCGGCACGCGACTGATGGCGCGCATGGCGCTGTCGTTCACGCTGATGACGGTGATTCCGGTCGCGCTGATCTACCTGGTCTCGGTGCAATTCATCGGGCGCTCGGTCGAGTCGTGGTTCGCGGTGCCGGTCGAGCGCGCGCTCGAGTCGGGCCTGAACCTCGGGCGCACCGCGCTCGATTCGCTGCTCACCGACCTGACGCAGAAGGCGCGCGGCATGGCGAGCGAGCTCGCCGACACGCAGGAATACGACTGGCCGTCGACGCTGAACCGGCTGCGCGACCAGGTCGGCGTGCAGGACGCGCTGATCGCCTCGGGCACCGGGCGCATCATCACCACCAGCGGCAGCCGCTACGGACGCCTCGTGCCCGACCTGCCGTCGTCGAGCGCGCTGCGCCAGGCCCGCATCACGCGCCAGTACGCGGCGGTGGAGCCGGCCGAAGGCGAGGCCAACGCGCTGAAGCTGCGCGTGATCGTCGCGATCACTTCCGCGTCGCAGCGCACCGACGACAACCGTTACCTGCAACTCACCCAGGCGGTGCCGTCGGCGATGACCGACAACGCCGAGGCGGTCGAGCGCGGCCGGCGCGACTTCCAGCAGCTGCAGCTGTCGCGCACCGGCCTGAAGCGCATCTTCAGCATCACGCTCACGCTGATCTTCCTGCTCACCGTGTTTTCGGCGGTCGCCGCGTCGTTCCTGCTGTCGGGCTGGCTGACCGGCCCGCTGTCGATGCTGGCCGCGGGCACGCGCGCGGTCGCCGAGGGCGATTACCGCCCGGTGAAGGACTATTCGGGACGCGACGAGCTTGGGCTGCTCACGCAGTCGTTCAACGTGATGACGCGCCAGCTCGAGGACGCGCGGATGCAGGTCGAGCGCAACCAGCGCGAGCTCGAGCGCGTCAATGCGCGGCTCGAGAGCGTGCTGGCCAACCTCACCGCCGGCGTGCTGGTGCTCGATTCCGACTTCCGGCTCACGCTGGCCAATGCCGGCGCCGAGCGCATTCTCGGCCTGTCGCTGATCGAGCACCTGGACAAGGCGATCGCCGACGTGCCGCGGCTGGCGGCGGTGGCGGCGCAGATCCGCACCGCGTTCAACGAACAGGCCGCGGCCGGCGCGGCGAGCTGGCAGCGCCAGTTCGTGTTGCCCAGGCTCGCGCCGGCCGGCGAGACGGTCTCAGGGGCCGCCGGCGACGCGGCCAGCGGGGCGACCGGGGCCAGTGCGGCCGGTGCGGCCAGCGGTACCAGTGCGGCCAGCGCGTTCCGCGCGTTCGACTCGTTCGGCGCCGGTGGCGCGCCCGGCGAGCCCGGCTCGGGCGCCGAGCAGACCATCCTCGCGCGCGGTTCGATCCTGCCCGAGCGGCGCGTGGGCTACGTGATCGTCTTCGACGACATCACCGAAGTGATCTCGGCGCAGCGCGCGGTGGCGTGGGCCGAGGTCGCGCGCCGGCTGGCGCACGAGATCAAGAACCCGCTCACGCCGATCCAGCTGGCGGCCGAGCGGATGCAGCGCAAGCTCGCCGACAAGCTGCCGGCGCCCGACGCCGAGCTGCTCGCGAAGAACTCGCAGACGATCGTCAACCAGGTCTCGGCGCTCAAGCTGATGGTCGACGAGTTCCGCGACTACGCGCGGCTGCCCGCGGCGCAGCTCGCGCCGCTCGATCTCAATGCGCTGGCCGACGACGTGCTGCGGCTGTACGCGGCCGCAGGCGGCCGCTTCGCGATCCACGCGCGCCTGGAGCCTGGCCTGCCACCGGTGATGGGCGACCGCACCCAGCTGCGCCAGCTGATCCACAACCTGGTGAAGAACGCGGTCGAGGCGACCGAGCGCGTCGAGCGCCCCGAGATCGAGGTCCTCACCGAGGCACTGGCGTTGCCCGACGGCGCCGGCGCGGTGCGCGTGATGGTGCGCGACAATGGCGGCGGCTTCGCGCCGGCGGTGCTGGCGCGGGCGTTCGAGCCCTACGTGACGAACAAGCCGCGCGGCACCGGCCTGGGCCTGGCGATCGTCAAGAAGATCGTCGACGAGCACGGCGCGCGCATCGACGTGAGCAACTGGGGCGACGCCTCGGGCCGGCCCGTCGGCGCGCAGATTTCGGTCCTATTTACGAAATTGGCGAAAAGCGAGGAAAATCGTCGCCTGATCGCAACAGACTCCTAGACTTCGAGCGGGAACGCATGGCGGAAATCCTGGTAGTGGATGACGAGATCGGCATCCGCGAACTGCTCTCCGAGATCCTCGGGGACGAAGGGCACACGGTGCTGCTCGCCGAGAGCGCGCAGCAGGCGCGGCAGGTGCGCGAGGCCAACCGGCTCGACCTGGTACTGCTCGACATCTGGATGCCCGATACCGACGGCGTGACGCTGCTCAAGGAGTGGGCCAGCGGCGGCAAGCTGACGATGCCGGTGATCATGATGTCGGGCCACGCGACGATCGACACCGCGGTCGAGGCCACCCGCATCGGCGCGCTCGACTTCCTCGAGAAGCCGATCACGCTGCAGAAGCTGCTCAAGGCCGTCGAAACCGGCCTGCAGCGCGGCCGCCCGGCGGCCGCCGGCCAGGCACCCGGCGCGCCGCCCTCGGCCGCGAGCATGCGCAGCGGCGCGGGCGGTTTCCAGGCCACGGCGCCAGTGGGCGCCGTTCCGGTGATCGGTGCGGTTCACGGCCTGCGCGTGCCGCCGCAAGGCGGCGCCGGCGAGCAGGCGGCCGGCGGCGCCTCCGGGGCCGCGCCTTCCGACGCCGCGGCATACGGCCACGCGGTCGTGCACGGCGGCGCGACGGCCGTGCCGCTGCACGCGGCCGCGGGCGGCGCCGCGAGCGTCGCGCTGCGCGACCTGCCGCTCGACCTGCCGCTGCGCGAGGCGCGCGACGCCTTCGAGCGCGCCTACTTCGAGCACCACCTGTCGCGCGAGCACGGCAGCATGACCCGCGTCGCCGAGAAGACCGGCCTCGAGCGTACGCACCTCTATCGCAAGCTCAAGCAGCTCGGCATCGACCTGTCGCGCGGCGCGTATCGCAAGCAGGGCAGTTGAAGATCATCATCCTGGGCGCCGGCCGCGTCGGGGCGTCGGTCGCCGAAAGCCTCGTCTCCGAGCGCAACGACATCACCGTCGTCGACACCGACGTCGTGCAGCTCGCGCAGCTGCAGGACAAGCTCGACCTGCGCACCGTCGCGGGCAACGGCACGCACCCGCCGGTGCTCGAGCAGGCAGGCGCCGCCGACGCCGACATGCTGATCGCCACCGCCGCGCGCGACGAGACCAACCTCGTCGCCTGCCAGCTCGCGGCGCGCCAGTTCAACGTACCGACGCGCATCGCGCGCATCCGCGCCCCCGAGTTCCAGGATCATCCCGAGATCACCGGCGACGGCGGCTTCTACGTCGACCACCTGATCTGCCCCGAGCAGACGGTGACCGACTACATCTGGAAGCTGATCCAGTTCCCCGAGGCGCTGCAGGTGCTCGAGTTCGCCGACGGGCGCGCGGGGCTGGTGGCGGTGCGCTCGTACGCCGGCGGCCCGCTCGTGTCGCGCCCGATCCGCGACCTGCGCGCCGCGCACCCGAACATCGACATGCGCGTCGTGGCGGTGTTCCGCAACGACCGCTCGATCCGCCCCGACGGCGACACCTTGATCGAGCCCGGCGACGAAGTGTTCCTGCTGGCGGCCTCCGAGCACATCCGCACCGCGCTGTCCGACCTGCGCCGCATGGACAAGCCGGTGCGCCGCGTGATGATCGCCGGCGGCGGCAACATCGGGCTGCGGCTGGCGCGCGCGCTGGGCTCGCAGTACCAGGTCAAGGTCATCGAGGCGAACCGCACCCGCTGCAACTACCTGTCGACGCAACTGCCGTCGTCGACGCTTATCCTGAACGGCGACTCGACCGACGAGGACCTGCTCGCCGACGAGGCCGTGGCCGACATGGACCTCTTCGTCGCGCTGACCTCCGACGACGAGAACAACATCATGTCGTGCATGCTCGCCAAGCGGATGGGCGCGCGGCGAACGATCGCGCTGATCAACCGGCAGGCCTATGCCGACCTGGTCGAGGGCAACCGCATCGACATCGCGATCGTGCCGTCGCAGACCACGATCGGCAAGCTGCTCACGCACGTGCGCCGCGGCGACGTCGTCGCGGTGCACTCGCTGCGGCGCGGCGCCGCCGAGGCGCTCGAGGCAGTCGCGCACGGCGACCCGAAGTCGTCGAAGGTGGTCGGCCGGCGCATCGAGCAGATCGACCTGCCGCGCGGCGCGACGATCGGCGCGATCGTGCGCTCGGCCGAGGGCGGCCCGCTCGGGCCGCTGCGCGGCCGCCGCGACGCGCCGCAGTTCGAGGTGATCATGGCGCACCACGACACGGTGATCCGGTCCGAGGACCACGT
>CALMSQ010000371.1:0-9761 GCA_937872345.1 uncultured Burkholderiales bacterium
TCGGCGACGCACCTGATGCACAAGGCGTTGCGCGAGGTGCTCGGCCCGCACGTGCAGCAGAAGGGCTCGCTGGTCGACGCCGACAAGACGCGCTTCGACTTCGCGCACAACGCGCCGATGAGCGCCGACGAGATCCGCCGCGTCGAGGAGATCGTGAACCGCGAGATCCTCGCCAACGTCGCGACCGAGGCGCGCGTGATGGCCTTCGACGACGCGGTGAAGGCCGGCGCGATGGCGCTGTTCGGCGAGAAGTACGGCGACTCGGTTCGCGTACTCGACATCGGCTCGTCGCGCGAGCTGTGCGGCGGCACGCACGTCGCGCGCACCGGCGACATCGGCCTGTTCAAGATCGTCGCCGAAGGCGGCGTCGCCGCCGGTGTGCGTCGTGTCGAGGCGGTCACCGGCGAGAACGCGCTCGCGTGGGTGCAGGAACTCGACCAGCGGGTCGCCGAGGCAGCAGCGGCGTTGAAGGCGCCGGCGGCCGAGCTCGGCGCGAAGATCGGCCAGGTGCTCGATCACGCGAAGTCGCTCGAGAAGGAACTCGCGCGGCTGAAGTCGAAGCTGGCGGCGTCGCAGGGCGACGACCTCGCGGGCCGTGCGGTCGACGTCAAGGGCCTGAAGGTGCTCGCGGCCACGCTCGAGGGGGCCGACGTCGCGAGCCTGCGCGAGACGATGGACAAGCTGAAAGACCGGCTCAAGAGCGCCGCGATCGTGCTCGCGGCCGTCGACGGCGCCAAGGTGAGCCTGATCGCCGGCGTGACGCCGGACGCCACCGCGAAGGTCAAGGCCGGCGAGCTCGTCAACTTCGTCGCGCGGCAGGTCGGCGGCAAGGGCGGCGGCCGCGCGGACATGGCGCAGGCCGGGGGAAGCGAGCCGGGGCAGCTGCCGGCGGCGCTGGCCGGCGTCGCCGACTGGGTCCGGGAGCGCGCCTGAGCGCCGGAGCCGAGCAGCCGGGCCCGTCGCCCGAGGTCGCCGCGGCTGGCGGCGGCTCGATGCGCACGCTGGTCGGGTTCTCGATCTGCAACCACGTGGCGCTGTCGGGCAGCCGCGTGGCGGTGTCGCTGGCTGCGCTCGAAATGGGTGCGTCCACGTTCGCGATCGGCCTGCTGCTGTCGTTCTACAGCCTGCTGCCGATGTTCCTCTCGGTGCCCGGCGGCCGCTGGGTCGACCGCGTCGGGATGCGGCTGCCGATGCTCGCCGGAAGCGGCCTGCTGGTGTTCGGCGTCGTGGTCCCGTTCCTTGCCTGGGACATCGGCGGCCTGTACCTGGCCAGCGTGACGATCGGCCTGGGCTTCATGGCGTTCCACATCGCCGTCCAGAAGGCCGCCGGCGTGATCGGCGGGGTCGATACGCGCAAGCTGAACTTCAGCCTCCTGGCGCTCGGATTCTCGATCTCGGGGTTCCTCGGGCCCACGCTGACCGGCGTCGCGATCGACCTGCTCGGTCACCGGCTCGCCTTCGGCCTGCTGGCGTTCGCCCCGCTCGTGGCGTGGTTGGGGTTGCATCGCTTCCCGTTCGCGCGGCACCTTCCGCACGAGCCGCCGCCGGCGGCCGACGCGACGGCGTCCGCGCCGCTTCTCGACCTGCTCGGAACGCCGGAACTGCGGCGCCTTTACCTGGCGGTCGCGCTGCTGTCGTCGGTCTGGGACGTGCACCAGTTCCTGGTCCCGCTGTACGGCGCAAAGATCGGCCTGTCGGCGTCGAAGATCGGCCTCGTCCTCGGCGCCTTCGCGTTCGCCACGTTCATCGTACGGCTCGCGCTGCCGGCCATCACCCGCCACCTCGCCGAATGGCCGCTGATCCTCGGAGCGATGGCGGCTTCGACCGTCGTCTACCTGCTGTATCCGTTCTTCCCGACGCTCGGCGCGATGATCGCGCTGTCGTTCGCGCTCGGCCTTGGCCTGGGCACCGCCCAGCCGATGGTGATGGTCGTGCTGCACCACGCCTCGCCGCCCGGTCGGGTCGGCGAGGCGGCCGGGCTGCGCCTCACGCTGATCAATGGCACGCAGACCTTCCTGCCGACCGCGTTCGGCGCGCTCGGCAGCGCGTTCGGGCTGGCAGCGATCTTCTGGGGACTGGCCGCGCTGGTCGGGGGCGGCGCCTGGCACGCCGGTCGCGGCCTGCATCGCGAGGGTCGCCTGGGGCGCGCGTCGCTGCGCCCCGCTCGCCACGCGATGGCGATGGAACACGACGATGGGCAGCAGCGTCCCTGATCGGGAGGGCCCGGGGCCCGCGAACGCCGGTCGCAGTGGCGACCCGGCTGGCGGCCACGCGCGCGAATCCGGCGCGCGAAGGGCCGGCGCGCGCGACGGCGACACGTCGGCCGGGCCCGCCTCGCTGTTCGAGCTGTTCCGGGTGTTCAACCGCCTCGCGCTGCACGGTTTCGGCGGCGTGCTGCCGTGGGCCCAGCGGGTGCTGGTCGAGGAGCGACGCTGGCTCACCCGCGAGGAATTCGTCGAGATGCTGGCGTTCGCGCAACTCGCGCCGGGGCCGAACGTCTGCAACCTCGCGATCATGTTCGGCGATCGCCACTTCGGATGGCGCGGCGCGCTGGTCGCGCTGGCCGCGATGCTCGCGGTGCCGGGGGCGCTGGTGCTGGCGCTGGCGATCGTGCACGGGCAGCTCGCGCAGATCCCCTGGGTGCAGCGCGCGGTGGCGGGAATGGCTGCGGTGGCGGCGGGGCTGCTGATCGCCACGGCGGTGAAGCTCGCGCGGACGCAGTCGGCGCGCTGGCTCGTGCTCGGCGCGCTGGCCTTCTTCGGCGTCGGGCTGCTGCGCTGGCCGTTCGTCACGGTGCTCGCGGTGCTGGTGCCGCTGGCGATCGCGCTGGGCTGGCGCGCCAGCGGCGGCGCCGCATCGCCGGAGCCGCCGCGATGAGCCATGCCGACCTGCTCGCGCTGTTCATGCACTTTGCTTCGCTGTCGCCGCTGGCGATCGGCGGCGCGCTGGGCACCTCCCCCGAGATGCACCGCTACCTGGTGGACGAGCGCGGCTGGCTGTCGCACACGCAGTTCGTCGACTCGATCGCGCTCGCGCAGGCGGCGCCGGGTCCGAACATCCTGTTCGTGACGCTGCTCGGTTGGCAGGCGGCCGGCGGCGTTGGCGCGCTGGTGTCCACCCTGGGCATCCTGCTGCCGTCGAGCCTGATCTGCCTGTACGGCAACCGGCTGCAGGCCGCGCACCGCGACGCGCGACTGGTGCGCGCGATCCGCCGCGGCCTGTCGCCGATCGCGATCGGACTGACGCTGTCGGCCGGCTGGATCATCGCCGTGGCCAACGACACCGACTGGAAGCTCGCGCTGCTCACCGTCGCGGCCGCCGTGTTCTTCCTGTTCAGCCGGCGCAATCCGCTGTGGCTGATCGGCGCGGGCGCCGTCGCCGGCGCGCTCGGGCTCGTCTGAGGCCGCCGGACAGCCCTATACTCGCGCCATGCTGCATCCCGATTACCGATTCTGCCCGCGTTGCGCGACCGAACTCACGGTGAGCGACGTCGCGGGCCGCGGGCGCAAGGTCTGCCCGGCCTGCGGCTTCACGCACTGGAACAATCCGGCGCCGGTCGTCGCCGGGCTCGTTCAGGTCGGCGACCTGATCCTGCTGGCGCGCAACGCGGCCTGGCCGCCGAAGATGTTCGCGCTGATCACCGGCTTCCTGGAGGCCGACGAGACGCCGGAACAGGGCATCGCGCGCGAGGTCAAGGAGGAGACCAACCTCGACGTCGAGCACAGCAGCCTGATCGGCGTCTACGACTTCACGCGCAAGAACGAACTGATCGTCGCCTACCACGTGATCGCGTCGGGCGAGGTGCGGCTGTCCGAGGAGCTGGTCGAGTACCGGATGGTGCCGCCCGAGCGCCTGAAGCCGTGGCGCGCCGGCACCGGGCTGGCGGTGGCCGACTGGATGCGAGCTCGCGACCTGCCCTTCGAGTTCGTCGACCTGCCGGCGCGCCCGCAGCCCGGCCCCGCGTCGTCCTGACGGGGAGTTCGCGGCGCAGCCGGCCTCGCGGCCGGCGCGCGCCGCTCAGGCCAGGCCCAGTTTCTTCGCGAGCCCGATGCGCTGCAGCTTGCCGGTCGCGCCCTTCGGGATCTCGGCCATGAACAGCACCTTGCGCGGCACCTTGAAGTCGGCAAGCCGCGAGGCGGCGAATTCGCGCAGTTCCTTCTCGGTGAGCGTCGCGCCCTCGCGCAGCACCACGACCGCGCCCACTTCCTCGCCGAGCTTGTCGTGCGGGATCGCGAACGTGACCACCTGCGAGACCGCCGGGTGGTCCATCAGCACCTCGTCGACCTCGCGCGGCGAAACCTTCTCGCCGCCGCGGTTGATGATCTCCTTCAGGCGCCCGGTGATCGTCAGGTAGCCGTCGGCGTCCATCGTTCCCTGGTCGCCGGTGCGGAACCAGCCGTTGGTGAAGCCCTCGGCGTTGGCCTTCGGGTTGTTCTCGTAGCCGCGCGTGACGTTCTCGCCGCGGATCACGACTTCGCCCACGTTGCCCGGGGCCAGCAGCGCACCGCCCTCGTCCATGATCGCGACCTCGGGTCCGGCCGCGATGCCGACCGTGCCTGGCTTGCGCACGCGCGGCGGCAGCGGATTGGCCGCCATCTGGTGCGCGGCTTCGGTCATGCCGTAGGCCTCGACCAGCGGCGCGCCGAACACCTCCTCGAGCTCGCGGATCACCTGCGGCGGCATCGCCGAGGACGACGAGCGGATGAAGCGAAGCGGGTTCGCGGCGATCACCGCCTTGTTGTTCGCCGCCCGCGAGAGGATCGCCTGGTGCATCGTCGGGACGGCCGTGTACCAGGTCGGCCGCGCCTCTTCCATCCAGCCGAAGAACTTCAGCGCGTTGAAACCCGGCGTGCAGCACACCTGGCCCCCCGCCGACAGCGGCGCGAGCACCCCGGCGATCAGGCCGTGGATGTGAAAGAGCGGCATGATGTTCAGGCCGCGGTCCGTCGACGACAGGCGCAGGAATTCGCGGATGTTGCGCGCCGACGCGCAGACGTTGCGTTGCGACAGCGGAACGATCTTCGGCCGCGAAGTGGTGCCCGACGTGTGCAGCACCAGCGCGACGTCGTCGGGTTGCGCGAAGCCGCCCTGCGCCGGGGAAGCCGCGGCGGCGCCCGAGGTGTCGCGCAGCTCGAAGCTGCCGGCGCCGCGTTCCGGGTGCGGGTGAAGCTCGACGATGCGCACGCCGAGCTTGCGCGCGACCCCGATCGCAGGCGACGTGCTGCCCGCGTCGACGACCAGCGCCTTCGCGCCGAGGTCGCTCAGGTAGAACTCGAACTCGTCGGCGCGGTAGGCCGGGTTCAGTGGCGCCGAGGTCGCGCCGGAGGCCACCGCAATGAACGCCGTCGCCATCTCGGGCCCGTTCGGCAGCACGATCCCGACGCGATCGTTGCGCCCGATGCCCAGTGCGTTGAGCGTGGCCACCGTGTCGGCCACCAGCGCGCGCAGCGCCCCGAAGGTGAGCGCCACGCCGCCGGGTGCGGTCAGCGCGGTGGAGTCGTCGGCGCCTGCGGCGAGCAGGTCCCTGAGTGTCTGGCTCATGCTGTCCTCGTCCCTGGATCGGGGCTGGATTGTACGACGTCGCGGGGTCGGGTACTATGGCCGGTATGTGCGGACCGCTTGCGGTCCGTTTTTTGTCGGTCCAGAGCGGCCACACCCAAGGCCGTCAGAGGGGGGAGACAGATGCGCCATCGGCTCGTTTCGATTTCGCGCGCGCGCGCCGGCCTGGCGGCCGCCGCAGCGCTGTTCGGGTTTTCCATGGCCGCGCCGGCCATGGCTGCCTGGGAGCCGACCAAGCCGGTCGAGTTCGTCGTACCCGCCGGCACCGGCGGCGGCGCCGACCAGATGGCGCGGTTCATCCAGGGCGTGGTCACCAAGCACGCGCTGATGAAGCAGCCGATCGTCGTGGTCAACAAGTCGGGCGGCGCCGGCGCCGAGGGCTTCCTCGAGATCAAGGGCGCCAAGGGCGACGCGCACAAGCTCGTGATCACGCTGTCGAACCTCTTCACGACGCCGCTGGGCACCGGCGTGCCGGTGAACTGGAAGGACCTGACGCCGGTGGCGATGCTGGCGCTCGACCAGTTCGTGCTCTGGGTCAACGCCGAGTCGCCGTACAAGACCGGCAAGGACTACCTCGACGCGATCAAGGCGGCGCCGAACAACACTTTCAAGATGGCGGGCACGGGCTCGAAGCAGGAAGACCAGATCATCACGGTGGCGCTCGAGAAGGCCGCGGGCCGCAAGATGACCTACATCCCCTTCAAGGGAGGCGGCGACGTCGCGGTGCAGCTGGTCGGCAAGCACGTCGATTCGACGGTGAACAACCCGATCGAGGCGATCGCCCACTGGCGCGGCGGCAAGCTGCGCCCGCTGTGCGTCCTCGACGACGAGCGCATGCCGTACAAGGCGAAGATCACCGAGACGATGTCCTGGAACGACATCCCGTCGTGCCGCGAATCGGGCGTTCCGGTCGACTACGTGATGATGCGCGGCATCTTCATGCCGCCCGGCGTCAGCGCCGAGCAGGTCGACTGGTACATCGACCTCTTCAAGCGGGTGCGCGCGACGCCCGACTGGAAGGAGTTCATGGAGAAGGGCGCCTTCAAGGACAGCTTCATGACCGGCAAGGAATACACCGACTGGGTCGCGAAGGCCGAGGAACTGCATCGCACGCTGATGCGCGACGCCGGATTCCTCGCCAAGTGAGCGAAGGCGAGCACGCAGACCACCGCGCCGCGGCGCGGGTGGTCACGGTCGAGGTCGTCGTCGCGCTGCTGTTCGTGGCGCTGGGCGCCGTCGTGATGATCGACAGCCTGCGGGTCGGCGCCGGGTGGGCCGACGACGGCCCGCAGTCCGGCTACTTCCCGTTCTATGTCGGCACGCTGATGGTCGTCTCGGGCGTCGCCAACCTGTTCATCGCCGTGCGCAGGCGCTGGCTCGGCAGCGGCCCCTTCGTGTCGCGCACCGAGCTGGGCCACGTGCTGCACGTGCTCGTGCCCACCGCGATCTTCGCGGCCCTGATCGGATTCGTCGGCCTGTACGTCGCGGCGGCGGTCTTCATCGGGTGGTTCATGGTGCGGCACGGGCGATTTCGCTGGTACTCGGCGGCGGCCGTCGCGCTCGGCGTCCCGCTGGTGTTGTTCATGGTGTTCGAGCGCTGGTTCCTCGTGCCGCTGCCCAAGGGGCCGCTCGAGGCGATGCTCGGTCTCTAGCAGTTCGAAGGTCGGGCGATGGACGAAATCGGCAACCTGTTCCACGGTTTCGCGGTCGCGCTGACGCTGCCGAACCTCGGCTTCATGCTGGTCGGCATCCTGCTGGGCGTGCTGATCGGCGTCCTGCCCGGCCTGGGCGGCGCCAACGGCGTGGCGATCCTGCTGCCGCTCACCTTCAGCATGTCGCCCACCAGCGCGATCATCATGCTGTCGTGCATCTACTGGGGCGCGCTGTTCGGCGGGGCGATCACGTCGATCCTGTTCAACATCCCCGGCGAGCCCTGGTCGGTCGCGACGACCTTCGACGGCTTTCCGCTCGCGCAGAAGGGCCGTGCGGGCGAGGCGCTCACCGCGGCGTTCACGTCGTCGTTCGTCGGCGCGTTCTTTGCGGTGCTGGTGATCACGTTCCTTGCGCCGCTGGTCGCGAAGTTCGCGCTCAAGTTCGGGCCCGCCGAGTTCTTCGGCGTGCAGTTCCTGACCTTCGCCAGCTTCATCGGGATGACGAAGTCGCCGCGATTCAAGACGCTGGCGGCGATGATGCTGGGCTTCGCACTCGCTGCGGTGGGCCTGGACGGCGTGACCGGCCAGCTCAGGATGACCTTCGGCTCGACCTCGCTGCTCAAGGGCTTCGACTTCCTGACCGCCGTGATCGGCCTGTTCGGACTGGGCGAGATCCTTCTGACGATGGAAGAGGGCATGTCGTTCAAGGGCGGCAAGGCCGGGATCAACGCGCGCGTCGTGCTCGACACCTGGAAGCAGCTGCCGCGCTATTGGGCGACCTCGCTGCGCTCGACGGTGATCGGCTGCTGGATGGGCATCACGCCCGGCGGCGCGACGCCCGCGTCGTTCATGAGCTACGGCATCGCGAAGCGGTCGTCGAAGAACGGCGACAAGTTCGGTACCGGCGAGATCGAGGGCGTGGTCGCGCCCGAGACCGCGGCGCACGCCGCCGGCACCAGCGCGCTGCTGCCGATGCTCACGCTGGGCATTCCGGGGTCTCCGACCGCGGCGGTGCTGCTCGGCGGGTTGCTCATCTGGGGCCTGCAGCCGGGGCCGCTGCTGTTCGTCGAGCAGAAGGAGTTCGTCTGGGGCCTCATCGCGAGCATGTACCTGGGCAACGTCGTGGGCCTCGCGATCGTGCTCACCACGGTGCCGTGGTGGGCGGCCATCCTGCGCATCCCGTTCTCGATCATCGCGCCGGTGATCGTCGTCGTCTGCGCGGTCGGCGCGTACACGGTCCACAACTCGATGTTCGACGTCGGGATGATGGTCGTGTTCGGCGTCGTGGGCTACGTGTTCAAGAAGCTCGACTACCCGCTCGCGCCGCTGGTGCTGGCGCTGGTGCTGGGCGACATGGCCGAGTCGAGCTTCCGCCAGGCGCTGCTGATGTCGCAGGGCAGCCTCACGGTCTTCTGGTCGAGCCCGCTTGCCGCGGCGCTGATGTCGATCGGGCTGCTGATGCTGTTCTGGCAGCAGCTGTCGCGGCTGTGGAGGCGGCAGCCCGCCTCCTGAGGGGTGCCCCGGCCGCAGGCCGGGATCAGCCCTGCGGCTGCACCTGCAGCCGCGCCTTCTGCGCGGCCAGCGTCGAGCCCAGCAGCGAGACGCAGGCGTAGACGGCGTCGCAGTGCGGCGTCGGCGTGCCGGTCAGGCGCGCGAGCTCGATCACCGAGCCCAGCAGCGCGTCGAGTTCGAGCGCGCGGCCGTGCTCGACGTCCTGCAGCATCGAGGTCTTGTGCTCGCCCACCGCCTCGGCGCCGGCGATCCGCTTGTCGATCGTGATGCGGAACCGCACGCCGAGCTTCTCGGCGACGGTGCGGGCTTCGGCCATCATCTCGGCGGCGAGCGCGCGCGTGGCGGGGAAGCGGCAGATCGCCGCCAGCGTCGCGTGCGTGAGCGCGCTCACCGGATTGAACGTGAGGTTGCCCCAGAGCTTGAGCCAGATCTCGGAACGCAGGTCCGAAGACACCGGCGCCTTGAAGCCCGCCCGGCTCAGCGCGTCGGAGATCCGTTGCACGCGATCGGACTTGCCGTTGTCGGGTTCGCCCAGCGAGAAGCGGTTCCCCTCGATGACCTTGACGACGCCGGGCGCGACGAGTTCCGAAGCCGGATAGACGACCGAGCCGATGATCCGCTCGTTGGGGATCGCCGCGGCGATCGCGCCGTCGGGATCGACGGACTTCACCGGCCGGCCGTCGAACTCGCCGCCCAGCTTGTGGAAGTACCACCACGGAATGCCGTTCTGCAGCGTGACCACCGCGGTGTCGGTGCCGAACATCGCCGGCACGTCGGCCGCCAGCGCGCCCACCTGGTGCGCCTTCAGCGCCAGCAGCACGAAGTCCTGCGGGCCGGCGTCGGCGGCCTTCTGCACGGCGCGCACGTTGCGCGCGACGTGCTCGGTGCCGTCTTCCTCGATCAGGCGGAAGCCCTGCGCGTTGATCGCCTGCAGGTTCGCGCCACGCGCGATGAAGGTCACGTCCTCGCCCGCGAGCGCGAGCCGCGCCCCCAGGTAACCGCCGATCGATCCGGCGCCCACGACTGCAATCTTCATCT
>CALMSQ010000372.1:0-10051 GCA_937872345.1 uncultured Burkholderiales bacterium
GCAGGGGCTGCGCTTTGCGATCCGCGAGGGCGGGCGCACCGTGGGCGCCGGCGTCGTCGCCAAGATCGTCGAGTGAGACTGACGGGTTCCGCAGGGGTATAGCTCAACTGGCAGAGCGTCGGTCTCCAAAACCGAAGGTTGGGGGTTCGATTCCCTCTGCCCCTGCCACCGAACCGTCTCAGCGAAAACCGATGTCCAATCCGAACGTCGAAACCGTGACCAGCGGCGCAGATCGCGCCAAGGTCGTGCTTGCCGTCGCCGCCGTGATCGCGGGACTGGTCGGCTTCTATGCGCTCGCGCAGCAGCCGACCATCGCGCGGGTCGGCGCCGTGCTCGGCGGCCTGCTGGTCGGAGCGGGCATCGCCTGGACGTCGGGCCCCGGGCAGCGATTCTTCGCGTTCGCCAAGGACGCCTGGAACGAGGCGCGGCGCGTGGTCTGGCCCGACCGCAAGGAAACGACGCAGGTCACGCTGATCGTCTTCGGCTTCGTGGTCGCGATGGCGATCTTCCTTTGGCTGGTCGACAAGTCGCTCGAGTGGGCGCTGTACGACCTCATCCTCGGCTGGAAGGGCTGAATGACCAAGCGTTGGTACGTCGTCCACGCGTACTCCGGCATGGAGAAGAGCGTCGCGCGCGCGATCCAGGAGCGGGTCGACCGCGCCGGCATGTCCGAGAAGTTCGGCCGCATCCTCGTGCCGACCGAAGAGGTCGTCGAGATGAAGGGCGGGCAGCGCAAGACCACCGAGCGCCGTTTCTTCCCCGGCTACGTGCTGGTCGAGATGGAAATGGACGACGACACCTGGCACCTGGTGAAGCACACCAACAAGGTGACCGGTTTCATCGGCGGCACGGGCAACCGGCCGTCGCCGATCTCCGAGAAGGAGGTCGAGAAGATCATGGCGCAGATGCAGGAAGGCGTCGAGAAGCCCAAGCCCAAGACGCTCTTCGAAGTCGGCGAGATGGTGCGCGTGCGCGAGGGCCCGTTCACCGACTTCAACGGCAACGTCGAGGAAGTCAACTACGAGAAGAGCCGCCTGCGCGTGTCGGTCACGATCTTCGGACGTGCCACGCCGGTCGAGCTCGAATTCGGGCAGGTCGAGAAGGTTTGAAGACTGCGGCGGCACGCCCGCCGCGCAACGAGGAGCTCCAGTAGGCCGCGAGGCCGACCGGGCGTTTGGACTCAAACAGGAGCAAGCCAGCAATGGCCAAGAAGATAGTCGGTTTCGTCAAGTTGCAGGTACCGGCCGGCAAGGCCAATCCCGCCCCCCCGATCGGCCCGGCGCTGGGCCAGCGCGGCCTGAACATCATGGAGTTCTGCAAGGCGTTCAACGCGCAGACCCAGGGCGTCGAGCCCGGGCTGCCGATCCCGGTGGTCATCACCGCGTACGCCGACAAGAGCTTCACCTTCGTGATGAAGACGCCGCCGGCCACGGTGCTGATCAAGAAGGCGGCGAAGGTCGAGAAGGGCTCGGCCAAGCCGCACACCGACAAGGTCGGCTCGATCACGCGCGCGCAGGCCGAGGAGATCGCCAAGGCCAAGATGCCGGACCTCACCGCCGCCGACATGGACGCCGCGGTTCGCACCGTCGCGGGCTCGGCGCGCAGCATGGGCATCACGGTGGAGGGCCTGTAAATGGCGAAGCTCAGCAAACGCACGAAAGCCATCCACGCCAAGGTCGACCGCCAGAAGGCCTACCCGCTGGCCGACGCGCTGACGGTCGTCAAGAGCTGCGCGACCGCGAAGTTCGACGAATCGATCGACGTCGCCGTGCAACTCGGCGTCGACCCGCGCAAGTCCGACCAGGTCGTTCGCGGCTCGGTGGTGCTCCCGGCGGGCACCGGCCGCACGGTTCGCGTCGCGGTGTTCACGCAGGGCGACAAGGTCGAGGCTGCCAGGGCAGCCGGCGCCGACATCGTCGGCATGGAAGACCTCGCCGAGCAGGTCAAGGCGGGCAACCTGAACTTCGACGTGGTCATCGCCTCGCCCGACGCGATGAAGATCGTCGGCACGCTCGGACAGATCCTCGGCCCGCGCGGCCTGATGCCCAACCCGAAGGTCGGAACGGTCACTCCCGACGTCGCCAACGCGGTGAAGAACGCGAAGGCCGGCCAGGTGCAGTACCGCGCCGACAAGGGGGGCATCGTGCACGCCTCGATCGGACGGGCCTCGTTCGGCGTCGAGCAGCTCGAGACCAACCTGAAGGCGCTGGTCGAAGCGCTGAACCGCGCGCGTCCGCAGGGCGCCAAGGGCATCTACCTGCGCAAGGTGGCGCTGTCGAGCACGATGGGCGTCGGCGTGAAAGTCGATCCGGCGGCGTTCTCCGCGGCTGCGACGGCAGCCTGACGCGGGGCGCGAAGCCGCAAGGAAAGGAACTTTGGGCCGCTGGCCGGGCCCGGCGACGGCGAGGGGGACGCCCTTCCCGTCGGCGAATCCGGCCAGCGGGTTGTCAAAGACCGCAGGGCGCCGAGGGCCAGTCCGGCCCGAAGCCTTAATCGGCGGAGTTTTCCGCAACCCTGCGCAGATGGCGGTCCCGAAGCGGGAGTTTTTTCGCAAGTCCAGTTCGTCCCGGACTGTGGTTGCAACGAGACTCGCACTCGGTCGCCGTGTAGAAACGGGCGTCGGAAGCAACGGCGCCCAATACCTGGAGCAAGACCGTGGCTCTCAATCGTGAAGCGAAAGCGGCAGTGGTCTCCGAAGTCTCCGCCGAAGTGGCGAAGGCGCAGGCGATCATCGTCGCAGAGTACCGTGGTCTGGAAGTCGGTGCGATCACCGCGCTGCGCAAGCAGGCGCGGAACCAGGGTGTTTACCTGCGCGTGTTGAAGAACACGCTCGCGCGCCGCGCGGTCGCCGGCACGCCGTTCGAGAAGCTGTCCGACAAGCTGGTCGGCCCGCTGATCTACGGCATGTCGCCCGATCCCGTCTCGGCCGCGAAGGTGCTGAACGCCTTTGCCAAGGACAACGACAAGCTGGTCCTGAAGGCAGGGGCGATGGCCAACAGCGTTCTCGACGAGAACGGCGTGAAGGCCCTCGCCTCGATGCCCAGCCGCGAGGAGTTGCTGGCAAGGCTGCTCGGCACGATGCAGGCGCCGATCGCGCAGTTCGTTCGCACGCTCAACGAGGTGCCGGGCCGTTTCGTCCGCACCGTGGCCGCCGTGCGCGACCAGAAAGAGCAGGCGGGCGCCTGAGCATCGGACCCGATCGACGTATCCATTCCCGGAACACGCAACCCATCCCGAACTGAACGGAGTTATCCCAAATGGCACTCAACAAGACTGAAATCCTCGACGCGATCGCCGGCATGTCGGTGCTCGAGCTGTCGGAACTGATCAAGCTGATGGAAGACAAGTTCGGCGTCTCGGCTGCTGCCGCCGCCGTCGCCGTCGCAGCGCCGGCTGCCGGCGCCGCCGCCCCGGCCGCCGAGGAGCAGACCGAGTTCACCGTCATGCTCAACGCCGCCGGCGAGAAGAAGGTCGAGGTCATCAAGGTCGTTCGCGCGGCCACCGGCCTGGGCCTGAAGGAGGCGAAAGACCTCGTCGACGGCGCGCCGAAGCCCGTCAAGGAAGGCATCAGCAAGGCCGATGCCGAGGCGCTGAAGAAGCAACTCGAAGACGCCGGCGCGAAAGTCGAGCTCAAGTAAGACCCGGGTTGTACACCGAGCGCAAGCGATACCCGGACGCCGCCCTCCCGACGGGGTGGGCGGTTCCGGGTTTTCGCGTCTGCGCGGCGCGATTGCCCGCGGAGGCCGCGGCTTGCCGGTTCACCCCGAGCCGGCAAACCCCGTTCTCCGGAACCCCGTTCCCAGCATCCGTTTCCGCCCCACTTGTCTGAACAAGACACGGAGTGTTCATGGCCACCCCTTCCCAGTACTCGTTCACCGAGAAAAAGCGCATCCGCAAGAGCTTCGCCAAGCGGCGCGTGGTGCTCGACGTGCCCTACCTGCTGACGACCCAGATCGAGTCGTACCAGCAGTTCCTGCAGGCCGACGTCGTGGCGGAGATGCGCAAGCCCGAAGGCCTGCAGGCGGCGTTCGGCTCGATCTTCCCGATCGTCTCGCACAACGAGTTCGCCCGGCTCGAGTTCGTCAACTACGCGCTGGGCAACGCCCCGTTCGACGTCAAGGAGTGCCAGCAGCGCGGCCTCACCTACTGCGCGCCGCTGCGCGCGAAGGTGCGCCTGGTGATCATGGATCGCGAGGCCGCCAAGCCGACGGTCAAGGAGGTCAAGGAGCAGGAGGTCTACATGGGCGAGATCCCGCTCATGACGACCACGGGTTCGTTCATCGTCAACGGCACCGAGCGCGTCATCGTGTCGCAGCTGCACCGCTCGCCGGGCGTGTTCTTCGAGCACGACCGCGGCAAGACGCACAGCTCGGGCAAGCTGCTGTTCTCGGCGCGGATCATCCCCTACCGCGGCTCGTGGCTCGACTTCGAGTTCGACCCGAAGGACATCCTGTACTTCCGCGTCGACCGGCGCCGCAAGATGCCGGTGACGATCCTGCTGAAGTCGATCGGCCTCACGCCCGAGCAGATCCTCGCGCACTTCTTCGTGTTCGACAGCTTCCGGCTGATGGACGAGGGCGCGCAGCTCGAGCTCGTCCCCGAGCGGCTGCGCGGCGAGATCGCGCGCTTCGACCTGACCGACCGCGACGGCAAGGTCATCGTCGCGAAGGACAAGCGGATCAACGCCAAGCACATCCGCGACATGGAAGCGGCCGGCATGAAACACGTGTCGGTGCCCGAGGACTACCTGCTCGGGCGCACGCTCGCGCACAACGTCGTCGACGCCGAGACCGGCGAGGTCGTCGCGAAGGCCAATGACGAGCTGACCGAGGAGTTGCTGAAGAAGCTGCGCGCGGCCAACGTCCGCGAGATCCGCGCGATCTACACGAACGACCTCGACCAGGGCCCGTACATCTCGCAGACGCTGCGCGTCGACGAGACCGCCGACCAGCTGGCCGCGCGGATCGCGATCTACCGCATGATGCGCCCCGGCGAGCCGCCCACCGAAGACGCGGTCGAGGCGCTGTTCAACCGGCTGTTCTACAGCGAGGACGCGTACGACCTGTCGAAGGTCGGCCGCATGAAGTTCAACCGGCGCGTCGGCCGCGAGGAGCTCACCGGCCCGATGACGCTGACCAACGAGGACATCCTCGCGGTCATCAAGATCCTGGTCGACCTGCGCAACGGCAAGGGCGAGATCGACGACATCGACCACCTGGGCAACCGCCGGGTGCGCTGCGTCGGCGAGCTGGCCGAGAACCAGTTCCGCGCCGGCCTCGTGCGGGTCGAGCGCGCGGTCAAGGAGCGCCTCGGCCAGGCCGAGACCGAGAACCTGATGCCGCACGACCTGATCAACAGCAAGCCGATCAGCGCCGCCATCCGCGAGTTCTTCGGCTCGTCGCAGCTCTCGCAGTTCATGGACCAGACCAACCCGCTGTCCGAGATCACGCACAAGCGGCGCGTCTCGGCGCTGGGCCCGGGCGGCCTCACGCGCGAGCGCGCCGGCTTCGAGGTGCGCGACGTGCACCCGACGCACTACGGACGCGTGTGCCCGATCGAGACGCCCGAGGGCCCGAACATCGGCCTGATCAACTCGCTGTCGCTGTACGCGCGCCTGAACGAGTACGGCTTCCTCGAGACGCCGTACCGCAAGGTGGTCGACAACCGCGTCACCGACGAGATCCACTACCTGTCGGCGATCGAGGAAGGCCGCTACGTCATCGCGCAGGCCAACGCCGCGGTCGACGCGAACAACCGGCTCACCGGCGACCTTGTGTCGGTGCGCAAGGCAGGCGAATCCGAACTCACGTCGCCCGAGCACGTGCAGTACATGGACGTGGCGCCGTCGCAGATCGTCTCGGTCGCGGCTTCGCTCATCCCGTTCCTCGAGCACGACGACGCCAACCGCGCGCTGATGGGCTCGAACATGCAGCGCCAGGCCGTTCCCTGCCTGCGTCCCGAGAAGCCCGTCGTCGGCACCGGCATCGAGCGCACCTGCGCGGTCGACTCGGGAACGGTGGTCGCCGCGCTGCGCGGCGGCGTGGTCGACTACGTCGACGCCGAGCGCATCGTGGTGCGCGTGAACGACGCCGAGGCCGCAGCGGGCGAGGTCGGTGTCGACATCTACAACCTGATCAAGTACACGCGCAGCAACCAGAACACGAACATCAACCAGCGACCGATCGTCAAGAAGGGCGACGTGATCGTCAAGGGCGACGTCATCGCCGACGGCGCCTCGACCGACCTCGGCGAGCTGGCGCTCGGCCAGAACATGCTGGTCGCGTTCATGCCCTGGAACGGCTACAACTTCGAGGACTCGATCCTCATCTCCGAGAAGGTCGTCGCCGACGACCGCTACACCTCGATCCACATCGAGGAGCTGTCGGTGCTCGCCCGCGACACCAAGCTGGGCTCCGAGGAGATCACGCGCGACATCTCGAACCTGTCCGAGTCGCAGCTGGGTCGCCTCGACGACTCGGGCATCGTCTACATCGGCGCCGAGGTGCAGGCCGGCGACACGCTGGTGGGCAAGGTCACGCCGAAGGGCGAGACGCAGCTCACCCCGGAAGAGAAGCTGCTGCGCGCGATCTTCGGCGAGAAGGCCTCCGACGTGAAGGACACCTCGCTGCGCGTGCCCTCGGGCATGAGCGGCACCGTCATCGACGTCCAGGTGTTCACCCGCGAGGGCATCCAGCGCGACAAGCGCGCGCAGTCGATCATCGACGACGAGCTCAAGCGCTACCGGCTCGACCTGAACGACCAGCTGCGCATCGTCGAGAACGACGCGTTCTCGCGGATCGAGCGGCTGCTCGTGGGCAAGGTCGCCAACGGTGGACCCAAGAAGCTGGCCAAGGGCGCGACGGTCACCGCCGAGTACCTCGCCGACCTCGACCGCTACCACTGGTTCGAGGTGCGGCTTGCCGACGAGGCGGCCGCCAACCAGCTCGAGGCGCTCAAGGAGTCGATCGAGCAGAAGCGCCACCAGTTCGACCTGGCCTTCGAGGAGAAGCGCAAGAAGCTCACGCAGGGCGACGAACTGCCCCCGGGCGTGCTGAAGATGGTCAAGGTCTACCTGGCGGTCAAGCGCCGGTTGCAGCCGGGCGACAAGATGGCCGGCCGCCACGGCAACAAGGGTGTCGTGTCGCGCATCGTGCCGATCGAGGACATGCCGTACATGGCCGACGGAACGCCGGTCGACATCGTGCTCAACCCGCTCGGCGTGCCGTCGCGGATGAACGTCGGCCAGATCCTCGAGACGCACCTGGGCTGGGCGGCGAAGGGCATCGGCCACCGGATCGGCGAGATGCTCAAGCGCCAGGCGAAGGCGGCCGAGCTGCGCAAGCTGTTCGACCAGATCTACGACGGCAACGGGCAGCGCGAGGAGCTCGCGCAGCTCAACGACGACGAGGTGCTCGAGCTCGCCGAGAACCTGCGCAGCGGCGTGCCGTTCGCGACGCCGGTGTTCGACGGCGCGTCCGAGCCCGAGATCAGGCAGATGCTCGACCTCGCGTATCCAAACGACGAGCCGCGCACGAAGCTGATCGGCTTCACGCCTTCGAAGACGCAGGTCACGCTGTACGACGGCCGCAACGGCGACTCGTTCGACCGGCCGGTCACCGTGGGCTACATGCACATGCTGAAGCTGCACCACCTGGTCGACGACAAGATGCACGCGCGCTCCACCGGCCCGTACTCGCTCGTCACCCAGCAGCCGCTGGGCGGCAAGGCGCAGTTCGGCGGCCAGCGCTTCGGCGAGATGGAGGTCTGGGCGCTCGAGGCCTACGGCGCCTCGTACATGCTGCAGGAGATGCTCACCGTCAAGTCCGACGACGTGAACGGCCGCACCAAGGTGTACGAGAACCTGGTCAAGGGCGAGCACGCGATCGACGCCGGCATGCCCGAGTCGTTCAACGTGCTGGTCAAGGAGATCCGCTCGCTCGGCATCGACATCGACCTCGAGCGCAACTGACAACGGCCCAGACCCGACAAGGATTCAGGAGCAGCAAATGAAAGCATTGCTCGATCTGTTCAAGCAGGTCCAGGAAGAAGAGCACTTCGACGCGATCAAGATCGGGCTCGCCTCGCCCGAGAAGATCCGCTCGTGGTCGTTCGGCGAGGTGAAGAAGCCCGAGACGATCAACTACCGCACGTTCAAGCCGGAGCGCGACGGCCTGTTCTGCGCGAAGATCTTCGGCCCGATCAAGGACTACGAGTGCCTGTGCGGCAAGTACAAGCGCCTGAAGCACCGCGGCGTCATCTGCGAGAAGTGCGGCGTCGAGGTCACGCTGGCCAAGGTGCGCCGCGAGCGGATGGGACACATCGAGCTCGCGAGCCCGGTCGCGCACATCTGGTTCCTCAAGTCGCTGCCGTCGCGCCTGGGCATGGTGCTCGACATGACGCTGCGCGACATCGAGCGCGTCCTCTACTTCGAGGCCTTCGTGGTCATCGAGCCGGGCATGACGCCGCTCAAGCGCGGCCAGATCATGACCGAGGACGACTTCATCGCGAAGACCGAGGAATACGGCGACGAATTCCGCGCGATGATGGGCGCGGAGGGAGTTCGCGAGCTGCTGCGCACGATCGACATCGATCGTGACATCGAGAACCTGCGCAAGGAACTCGAGTCGACCGGCTCGGAAGCCAAGATCAAGAAGATCGCCAAGCGGCTGAAGGTGCTCGAGGGATTCCAGCGCTCGGGAATCAAGCCCGACTGGATGGTCATGGAGGTGCTGCCGGTGCTGCCGCCCGAGCTGCGCCCGCTGGTACCGCTCGACGGCGGCCGCTTCGCGACCTCCGACCTCAACGACCTGTACCGGCGCGTCATCAACCGCAACAACCGGCTCAAGCGCCTGCTCGAGCTCAAGGCGCCCGAGATCATCGTGCGCAACGAGAAGCGCATGCTGCAGGAGTCGGTCGACTCGCTGCTCGACAACGGCCGTCGCGGCAAGGCGATGACCGGCGCGAACAAGCGGGCGCTCAAGTCGCTCGCCGACATGATCAAGGGCAAGGGCGGGCGCTTCCGCCAGAACCTGCTCGGCAAGCGCGTCGACTACTCGGGCCGTTCGGTCATCGTGGTGGGGCCGCAGCTCAAGCTGCACCAGTGCGGGCTGCCCAAGCTGATGGCGCTCGAGCTGTTCAAGCCGTTCATCTTCAACAAGCTCGAGACGATGGGCGTCGCCACGACCATCAAGCAGGCGAAGAAGTACGTCGAGAGCCAGGAACCCATCGTCTGGGACATCCTCGAGGAAGTGATCCGCGAGCATCCGGTGCTGCTGAACCGCGCGCCGACGCTGCACCGGCTGGGCATCCAGGCGTTCGAGCCGGTGCTGATCGAGGGCAAGGCGATCCAGCTCCATCCGCTCGTCTGCGCCGCGTTCAACGCCGACTTCGACGGCGACCAGATGGCCGTCCACGTGCCGCTGTCGCTCGAGGCGCAACTCGAGGCGCGCGCGCTGATGCTCGCGTCGAACAACGTGCTGTTCCCGTCCAACGGCGAGCCGTCGATCGTGCCGTCGCAGGACATCGTGCTGGGCCTGTACTACACGACGCGCGAGAAGATCAACGGCAAGGGCGAGGGCATGTTCTTCGCCGACGTCGGCGAGGTGCAGCGCGCCTACGACAACGCGCAGGTCGAGCTCAACACGAAGATCACGGTCCGGCTGGTCGAGTACACGAAGAACCGCGAGACCGGCGAGGTCGAGGCCAACCCGATCCGCGCCGAGACGACGGTCGGCCGCGCGCTGCTGTCCGAGATCCTGCCGAAGGGCCTGCCGTTCGACTTCATCAACCGCGCGCTGAAGAAGAAGGAGATCTCGCGGCTGATCAACGCGTCGTTCCGGCGCTGCGGCCTGCGCGACACGGTCATCTTCGCCGACCAGCTGATGCAGAACGGCTTCAGGCTCGCGACCCGCGCCGGCATCTCGATCGCCATCGACGACATGCTCGTTCCGGCCCAGAAGGTCGAGATCCTCGCCCAGGCCGAGAAGGAAGTGAAGGAGATCGAGCAGCAGTACACCTCGGGCCTCGTCACGCACGGCGAGCGCTACAACAA
>CALMSQ010000373.1:0-4633 GCA_937872345.1 uncultured Burkholderiales bacterium
TCGTCGGCGACGCGGTACGGCCACTCGGGATCGGCCTCCCGGCCGGTCTCGAGCTCGACCGTCGCCGCGGCCAGGGCGTCGGCGTGCTCGCGCAGCGCGCGGCCGAACTCGGCGACCGCGGGATCGGCCTCGCATCGGGCCGCCTCGTCCTCGAGCTCGTCCATCAGCAGCGCGAGGCGCTGCCCGCCGCCGTCGAGCACCTTGCGCAGCAGCAGGTCGATCGCCTGGATCTCGTTCGTGCCCTCGTAGATCATCGCCACGCGGCTGTCGCGCACCGATTGCTCGATGCCGTATTCGCGGATGAAGCCGTGGCCGCCCCAGACCTGCAGCGCAGCGTCGGCGCCGTGGTGGCCGGTGTCGGTGCAGAACGCCTTGAGCACCGGCGTGAGCAGCGCGACGAGGTCCTGCGCGCGCCCGCGCTGCCCCGCGTCGGGATGATGCTCGGCCTCGTCGAGGAGCTGCGCGGTGCGGTAGGCGATCACGCGCTCGCCCTCGGCGAGCGCCTGCAGCGTCCACAGCGTGCGCCGCACCGCCGGATGCAGCGCGATCGGATCGGCGCGGCCCGGAGCCTGCCCGGGCGGTCGCTGCGGCGCGCGCGACTGCATGCGCTCGTGCGCGTAGCGCCGCGCGTTCTGGCTGGCCATCTCGAGGTGGCCGAGCCCCTGCATGCCCACCAGCAGCCGCGCGGCGTTCATCATCACGAACATCGCCGGCAGCCCGCGATGCGGCTCGCCGACCAGCCAGCCGGTCGCGCCGTCGAAACGCAGCACGCAGGTCGCGCTGCCGGCCAGGCCCATCTTCTTCTCGATGCCGTCGCAGTGCACGCGGTTGATGGTGCCGTCGGGAAGCACCTTGGGCACGAGCACCAGCGACAGGCCCTTGCTGCCGGGCGGCCCGTCGGGCAGCCGCGCGAGCACGAGGTGCACGATGTTGTCGGTCAGGTCGTGCTCGCCGCCCGAGATGAAGATCTTCGTGCCGCTCACGCGCACTTCGCTGCCCGAAGCCGGCTCGCCGCCGACCGGGTCGGCGCGCGTGCGCAGCAGGCCCAGGTCGGTGCCGGCGTGCGACTCGGTCAGGCACATCGTGGCCAGCCACTCGCCGCTCACGATCTTCGGCAGGTAGCGCTGCTGCAACGCTGCCGTCGCGTGCGCGCGCAGTGTCTCGTAGGCGCCGTGCGTGAGCCCCGCGTACATGTTCCACGCGTGATTGGCGCTGTTGAGCATCTCGGTCAGCGCGACATGCAGGAGCAGCGGCAACCCCTGGCCGCCCCAGGCCGGATCGCAGGCGAGCGCCGGCCATCCGCCGTCGCAATACGCGCGGTAGGCCTCGCGAAAGCCCGGCGGCGTGGCGACCCGGCCCTCGTCGAAGCTGCAGCCGTGGCGGTCGCCGTCGGCATTGGTCGGCGCGAGCACTTCGGCGGCGAAGCGGCCGGCCTCGGCCAGCACGCTGCGCGCAGTGTCGGCGTCCAGGCCGGCGAAGCCCGGAACCTGCGCCCACTGCGCCGGGGCCTCGAGCAGTTCCTCGATGACGAACTGCATCTCGCGCAGCGGCGGTTCGTAGCGCCACATCGGCTCGTCACCCGGCGCGCGCGGCGCCGGCCCCCAGGTAGGTTTCGACGATCCGCGCATCGCGCGCCAGCTCCACCGCTGGCCCCTCGAGCACGATCTCGCCGGTCTCGAGCACGTAGCCGTAGTCGGCCACCTCGAGCGCGGCACGCGCATTCTGCTCGACCATCAGGATCGTCACGCCGGTCTCGCGCAACCGGCCGATCGCCTCGAAGATGTCGCGCACGACCAGCGGCGCGAGCCCCAGGCTCGGCTCGTCGAGCATCAGCAGACGCGGCTCGCCGATCAGCGCGCGCGCGATCGCCAGCATCTGGCGCTCGCCGCCCGACAGCGTGCCGGCCAGCTGCGCACGCCGCTCCTTCAGGCGCGGGAACAATTCGTAGGCGCGCGCGAGGCCTTCGTCCGGGCGGCGCCGGCTCCCGCGCAGCCGCCAGCCGCCGAGCAGCAGGTTGTCCTCGACCGGCATCGAGCCGAACAGCGCGCGCGTCTCGGGCACCAGCGCCATCCCGAGCGCCACCCGCTCCTCGAGCGAAGCGTCGCCGAGATCGCGCCCGTCGTACTCGACGCGCCCGCGCGAGGGCAGCACGCCCATCATCGCGTTGAGCAGCGTCGACTTGCCGGCACCATTGGGACCGATCACCGTGACGACGCTGCCCGGCGCCGCGCGCAACGACAGCCCGAGCAGCACCTCGGCCTTGCCATAGCCGGCGTGCAGGGCTTCGACGCGCAGCAGGTCGTGGCTCATCGCGCGCTCTCAGTGCTCGGTGCCGAGATACGCGGCACGCACCGCGGGGCTGGCCTGCACCTGGGCGGGCGTTCCCTCCATCAGCTTCGTGCCGAACTCCATCACGACGATCCGGTCGGTCAGGTTCATCACGAAGTCCATGTCGTGCTCGACCAGCAGCAGGCTCACGCCTTCGGCCCTGAGTTGCCGCAGCACGTCGGCGAGCGCCTGCTTCTCGAGGTGCCGCAGGCCGGCGGCCGGCTCGTCGAGCAGCAGCAGCACCGGGTCGGTACACAGCGCGCGCGCGATCTCCATCAGCCGCTGCCGGCCGAGCGCGAGATTGCCGGCCAGCTCGTGCATCTGCCCGGCCATGCCGATGCGGGCGAGCTGGCGCTCGGCTTCGCGAAACAGCCGCCGCTCCTCGGCGCGATCGAGGCGCAGCATCGCGCGGATCGCGCCGCTGCGGCCCCGCTGGTGCCCGCCGAGTGCGACGTTCTCGAGCACCGTCATGCCGGGCATCATCCTCACGTGCTGGAACGTGCGCGACAGGCCGCGCCGCGCGATCTCGCGCGAACGCAGCGCGGAGATGTCCTCGCCGCGGAAGCGCACCGCGCCGCCGGTCTTGGCGAGCACCCCGGTGACCAGGTTGAAGGTCGTCGACTTGCCGGCCCCGTTGGGCCCGATCAGCCCGACGATCTCGCCGGCGCGGATCGCGAAGCTCACGTCGTTGACCGCGACCAGCCCGCCGAACTGCTTGCGCACCGCGTCGACCTCGAGCAAGGCCTCGCCCGGTGCCGGCCTTGCGCGCTCGGCCAGAAGCGGCGCCTCGGCCCAGTCGCGCACGCGACTCGGCGCCGGCACCCACCCCGACACGTACGGCCACAGGCCTTGCGGCGCGTACTTCAGCACCAGCACGAGCGCGATGCCGAAGACGACGATCTCGAAGTTTCCTGCGGTGCCGATCAGGCTGGGCAGCAACACCTGCAGCTGGTCCTCGATCAGCTTGACCACTGCCGCGCCGGCGAATGCGCCCCAGACGTTGCCCACGCCGCCGATCACGGCCATGATCAGGTACTCGATCCCCCACTTGATGCCGTACGGCGACGGGTTCACGGTGCGCTGGAAGTGCGCGAACAGCCAGCCAGAGACGGCCGCCAGCAGCGCGGCGATCACGAAGATCTGCACCTTGTAGCGGAACGTCGAGACGCCCATCGCCTCGGCCATCACGACGCCGCCGTTGAGCGCGCGGATCGCGCGCCCGGCGCGCGAGTCGAGCAGGTTCACCAGCGCCACCGCCGCAGCGAGCGCCGCGCCCCAGATCAGGTAGAAGATGTTGCGGCCCTCGGTGAAGTCGAGCGCGCCCAGCGTGATCGGCGGCACGCCCAGGATGCCGTCGAACTTGCCCAGCCACTCCATGTTGGCCATCGTGTAGTTCAGCGCGAGGCACCAGGCGATCGTCGCCAGCGGCAGGTAGTGGCCGCTCATGCGCAGCGTGATCCAGCCCAGCACCAGCGCGCTCAGGCAGGTCAGCGCCAGGCCGACGAACAGGTTCAGCCAAGGCGACAGTCCTAGCGACGTCGACAGGTACGCGGTCGCGTAGGAGCCGATGCCGACGAAGGCGGCCTGCCCGAACGAGGTCAGGCCGGCCACGCCGGTGAGCAGCACCAGCCCCATCGCGACCAGCGCATACAGGCCGATGTAGTTCGCCTGCGTGATCCAGAAGTCGGGCACCGGCAGTTGCGGCAGCGCGATCGCCAGCGCGACGAAGGCGCCGAAGATCGCGGTGCGCAGCGGCAGCCGTGCCGCCCGCGCGGCGCCGGGCGCCGGCGCTGCCGGGTCCACGCCGTCACTCCTCATCGGCGTGCGGGTCGCGCAGCGAGCGCCACAACAGCACCGGCACGATGAAGGTGAAGACGATCACTTCCTTGAACGCGCTGGCCCAGAACGAGCTGAATGCCTCGAGGATGCCGACCAGCAGCGCGCCGGCCATCGCGGCCGGATAGCTGGCCAGCCCGGCGAACACCGCGGCGACGAAGCCCTTCAGGCCGATCAGGAAGCCGCTGTCGTAGAAGATCGTCGTGGTGGGCCCGATCAGCAGGCCCGACAGCGCGCCGATGAAGGCGGCCATCGTGAACGACAGCCGCCCCGCTGTCTCGGTCGAGATGCCCATCAGGCGCGCGCCGAGCTGGTTCACCGCCGTTGCGCGCAGCGCCTTGCCATGCAGCGTGCGCTCGAAGAACAGCCACAGCATCACGATCAGCGCGGCCGTCGCGGCGAAGATGATCAGCGCCTGCCCCGACACCGACAGCGCGCCCAGCGCGAAGCGCGCGTCCCAGAAGCTCGG
>CALMSQ010000374.1:0-4636 GCA_937872345.1 uncultured Burkholderiales bacterium
TAGACGATGCCGCTGTGCAGCAGCACCGGCGGTTCGTGCTGCCCCCTTGCCGCGACTGCGGGCAGCCCATCGAACGACGACTCGTCGTAGCCGTTTTCGATGAGCACCATGTGCTCGGGCGGCGTGCCGGGATAACGATCGCGATAGAGCTCGAGCGCCGACGGCGAGACGAACACCAGGCGCGAAGCCTGCGCGGCTGCCGCCTCCTCGATCCGCTTGAAGGCCTGCCAGCGCCGCGGGTCCGCAGGGTATCCCTCCTGCGCCATCGGATCGCGGAAGTCCGCGATCCACGGCAGGCCGGTGCGTCGAGCCAGCGTGGCGCCGATCTTGTGTGCCGTAGCAATCGGGTACGTGCTCCAGATCGCCCGTACCCCTCTCTCATGGGCCAGGCGCTGGCCGGCACGCACGGCCCACAGGTGCCAGCTCGCCCAGCGATCGGGCAGCGCAGCGAAGGCCGGGTAGCGACCCATGATCGACAGGTGACGCCCGGCGTCCAGGCAGCGCGTGCGCACCACCTCGCAGCCGGCAGGCACCTGAGCCAGCGAGCGCTCGTCGGTCTGCTCATAGGCGTCCGGGCGCACCGTCAGGACGATCGGCCCCCAGCCGAACTCGGGCAAGTACTGGGCAAAACGCAGTGTGCGTTGCAGGCCGCTGCTGCCGGACAGGGGCGGGAAGTGGTAGGCGATGAGCAGGACGGGGTGCACGATGGGTCGGATTCTAGCGTCCGGGCCCTCGGCCAGAATGGCTTGACAAGATCGTCAGAATATCCAAGGGGATTCCCGAGGCTGCGGTGCAATCATCCGCCCCGCAACCCGGTAGCATTGCGGCCGGGCTCACGCGAGGAGCGATCGGGAAGTCATGGGAGTCGCGGTAGTCGAGCGTACCATTCGTCGCGCCGGCGACGCCGCGTGGCTGAATCAGCCTGCGACTGTGACTTTTTCCGCGCTCCAATGCCCTCCGGGCGGGGTCCGTGCCTCGATTCGCGAGCATCCCCGTCCCGGGTACGTCGCCATCTTCGCAAAGCAGGTGCCTCATGCTTGATCGCAAACTCGGATTCGTCGTTGGCTGCCTGGCTCTCGTGTTGGCCGGTTGCGGATCGGATGGCAGCGGCGCCGATCCGACCGCGACTGGTACCAGCGACCTCAGGCTGGCCTCGGAAGCGACCACGAAGCCGATGGACAGCACCAGCGGCACGACGCCGACGACCGGCACGACCACGGAAACCGGCGTGCTTCCGACGAAGACGCCGACCAGCACCTCGACCGGAGGCACCACGACCGGCACGACGCCGAGCCTGCCGACGACGGTGGCCCCCTACGATCCCAGCGCGCTGCCCGTGATCGGCGGCGAACCCTCGGCCAGTGCCACGTGGCCGGCGTGGCGCAAGGCGCTGAGCCGTTGGCAATGGAAGCAGATTCCGGGCACCGATTTGTCGACCGTGGTGCCGAGCCCTGCCGTGCCGGGCGCGCTGTCGGCCCGAATCGACGCCTGGAACGGACTCGCGGCCGACACCCGAACCAACCGCCTCTACTCGGCGGCCAACGGCGGCCACGCCGACTATTCGGGCAACGAAGTGGTCGAACTCGACCTCTCCGGAGAAACGGCGGCGTGGCGCATGCTGCGCGCGCCGACGGCGGCGGCGAGCATCGCGGCGTCGGATTACACGAAGGGCGCTTTCTACGACTACTACCTGGATGGGCGGCCCGCTTCGACGCACACCTATTACGCGCTGCAGTTCATCGCGAGCAGGAACGCCATCTTCAAGTTCGGCGCGGGCTCGCTCTGGGGCACCGGAAACGAGAGCAACTGGAAGACCGATGCGTTCTCGATAGCGAGCGGAGATTGGCATGCGGCTGGCACCTGGCCGGACGCGGCACCGCGTGGGGGGGCGACGGGTGCGCCTGTCTGCAAGAACCCGAACACCGAGGAGGTCTACGTCGCGACGCCCGCTGGCCTGAAGCGATTCGATCCGTCTTCGGGCGCCTACACGTCGGTTGCCGCGTGGCCGGAGAATTCGACCGCCGTGTATGCACGGGCCTGCGCGGTCGATCCAGCGCGTAACAGGGTGGTGTTCTTCGGTGACGCCTATCGCGTGCCTGCGGGCGGGCTCGTCTACGACGTCGCTTCAAACGCGATGTCGAGGATCTCGTTCTCGGGTGCCGCGGGCGACATCACGGCTCAGAACTATCACTATGCGTGGTACGAGGCGAAGATCGGGCGATTCCTGCTGAAGACGGCCTCGTCGGACAAGGTGTACTCGATCGATCCCGATACCTACGCGGTGACTCAGGTCAGCACGACTGGCGGCGCATCGGTGCCGGACGCGGCGAATGGCGTGCAGTCGCGTTGGCAGCGGCTCCCGAATCTCGGCGGCTACGCCTACTATCCGCGATCAGGCTCGGGGATCTGGTTCCTGGCGGTGGAATAGCGGCCGCGTACGCCTGGCGTCGTGCCCGCGCGTCAGGACGAATCGACGAACAGCCGCGTTCTCGAATCCTTCAGTCCGGCGCTGAGGTACGGTCGTGCAGTCGACAGCACGACCCGCGCTGATCCGGCCGTCAATACGATCGCCCATCCCACTCGTTTGGCGCCCATTCGGCGATGGGCCCGCTGGGAGGCGTCGTTGTCGAACGCGATCCAGCTGATGGTCGTCTCGATGCCTCGCTCGCACAAGTAGCTTCGTGCATGGCTCCAAAGGCGAGCGAAGGCTTTGCTCAATCGAAGCTCCGGCGCGACGTACAGGTCGAAATCCCATGCCGCGCGGCCGTGTGGGCAGGGGATGAAGTCGCAGCGGAAGAGTTGTTCGCGCAGTTCGTCGAATTGAAGCCACATGAATCCGATCAGTTCCGAGTCTCTGCGCGCTGCAATGCAGACCGATCCCTGATCGAAGCGCTTGGCGAAGGCGCCCTGCGGACGGCCGAATGCGCCTTCCGGCAACTCCGCGCGCGAAACCACCGTCGTGCTGATCCGGTCGCCCGGCCGCGTCGTTGTCTGCGGGATGAGGTCGACAGGCTGCGCATAGAACCAGAGCGCCCTGGCTCTGATCCACCCGCCGGAGGCCTTCTCCAGCGCCCGGTCCGCTGCATAGGCGAACCAGTTGACGAACCCCATCCGGCGCAAATCGCCGACGAACTGCGGCATGATCAGCGAGAGGGCCCGGTGTGTCGGCGGCTCACTTCCACTTGCCGGCGGCGGTCAGCCTGTTGCGCAGGCCTGGAAACGAAATTCCGCCGGCGTAGGCCTTCTTCGCAAAGATCACGGACCGGTCGTAGTCGCCGAGTTCGAGATATGCGAGGCCGAGGTTGTAGGCGACCTGAGGGTCGTCGTGACCCGCACCCTCGGCCGCGCTCAACTGCGTCCGGGCCTCCTTCACGCGTTTCTGCTTCATCAGGTAGAAGCCGTAGAGGACCCGAACCTGCGGGTCATCCGGCGTGAAGCGGATTGCACGGTCGAAGTAGCACTCGACCGGGTAATGGGCGCCCGGAATCCGAGTCTGGCCCACGCGTTGCGAGTACCGGCTGAGGGCGGACAGCGCCCTGAGGTGGTTGGGAAACGCGCGCAACGTGTAGTCGAGGTCCGAGCCGATCGATCCGGTGGATCCTGAGCGCAGTGTCTCGACGGCAGGCGTGAAGCGGTAGCGTTCAACGATCGACTTCTGTTCTTTGGTCGCCGTCCGATAGTCGAACGGGCCAAAGCTGTTCTCCAGCGGTCCGCAGAGTCCGAGGCCGCCGGCGCTGTCGGGTACGATCGTTTGCGCCGCTGCTAGAGAACTGGCCGATGCATACACAAGGCCAGCTGCGATGAGGGGCGACCAGCGCGAAAGACGCGTTCGCATGGTACGGCTCTAGCCTGGCACTTTCGCCTGGACGAACTCCAGCAGGCTGCCGAAGGTCGCGAAGGCATCCGCGCTGATCTCGTCGTCGCCGATGATGATGCCCATTTCGTCCTCGATGGCAGTCAAGACGCCGACCACCGCCATCGAGTCGAGTTCAGGCACGTGGCCGAGCAATTCAGTCTCGTCGCTGAAGTACGTTGGCGGATAGGCGCTTCCGAGTTGTGACGAGAGGATTTGCCTCAGGGCATCTGCGTGGTTCATTGCGTCAAGTCGCCGTTTGAATGCCGCTCGATTCTAGCGGTCGTCCCCTCGTCGGATGGTGCGAAAACTAACGTTCCAGGCGTCTCGTTCACGGTATCCTCGTCGGTCATCAGGAGGTTCCTCGAGGGGTCCGTGTGCTCGCTGATTTAATCATACATTCGGCGCGCCAACGTCCGGCCGGCGTTGCGCTGCGTTTGCAGGATCAGGCCGAGACCTACGATCAACTCGCCGCCGCCATCGAGACCTTCGCCGCTGCCCTGGCGGCGCTGCGCCTGCCGCGCGCCGCCCGGGTCGGCATCTGGATCGAAAAGCGCATCGAAACGGTCGTCGCGATCTTCGGCACGGCGCGTGCCGGCTGCGTGTTCGTGCCGGTCAATCCCCTGCTCAAGCCCGAGCAGGCAGCGTACATCGCGCGCGACTGCAACGTCGAGGTGCTGGTCACCAACGCGCCGCGCGTGGCCGGCTTCGCCCCGCTGCTCGAGCAGTGCCCCGACCTGCGTCACATCGTCGTCGTGGGCGGCGGCGAGACGGCCGGTGCGC
>CALMSQ010000375.1:0-7996 GCA_937872345.1 uncultured Burkholderiales bacterium
ATCTCGGCGCTGGGCATGGTGCTGCTGGTGTTCATGACCGACTTCGTCAAGATCGCGCTGGCCACCGATCGCGTGCGTCCGTCGACGGTGCCCGAGACCTGGAACATCGGCCCCCTGGTCCGCGTCGCCGTGGTGCTCGGCCTGCTGATGCTCGCCGAGGCGCTGGCGTTGCTGGCGTTCGGCTGGCATCGGTTCGCGCTGGCCGACGACCCCGGGCGCCTGCAGGCGTTCACGTTCCAGCTCCTGCTGTCCTTCGCGCTGTTCTCGGTGGTGTCGGTCCGCGAGCGGCGCGCGTTCCATGCGTCGCGTCCCGGCACGACGCTGATGGCGGCGCTGGCCGCCGACGCGGTGGCGGGCGTGCTGGTGGGCCTGGTCGGCCTCGGCGAACTGAGCGCGATGCCGCTTGGCCAGATCGCGCTGCTCTATGGCTGCGCGGCGGCGCTGGTGCTCGGTCCGAACGACTGGGTGAAGGTCGTGCTGACGAGGCGGGTCGGCGCGGCCTGACGGGAGGGCAGGTGCGGGCAGTTCGATCCGGCGGCACGTCGGAGCGGTTGCCATCCGGAGGGGTTGCCCTTCATTCGTACATTCATTAGACTGTGAGAATGGAAAAACGCACCCTCAAGGACCTGCTCTATGAGCAGGTCGCCCGCATCGGGCGCGCCGTCTCCAGCCCGAAGCGGCTCGAGATCCTGGAGTTGCTCGCGCAAGGCGAAAAGAGCGTCGAGACGCTGGCCGGCGAGCTCTCGATCGACGTCAAGCTCGCCAGCGCTCACCTGCGGTCATTGAAGGCAGCGCGGCTGGTCGATGCGCGGCGCGACGGCAAGTACGTCGTCTATCGCCTCAGCGGCACCGATGTGGCGAACCTGTGGGTGGTGTTGCGCGAGGTGGCCGAGGAACACCTGCTCGAACTGCGCATTGCGCTTCAGCAGATGGTGAGCGACCCGGACAAGCTGGCGTCCGTCGGTCGCGAGGCCCTGCTGCAGCAGGCGCGCAACGGCGAAGTGCTGGTCATCGATGTGCGTCCGCGCGAGGAGTACGACGTGGCGCACCTGCCGTTCGCCCGATCCATGCCGGTCGCCGAGATCGAACGCAGGCTCTCGGAGCTGCCGCGCGACCGGCAGATCGTCGCGTACTGCCGCGGGCCGTTCTGCCTGCTGTCCGACGAAGCCGTCAACCTGTTGGCCGCGCGCGGATTCGAAGTGAGGAAGATTCGCGACGGCGTGAGCGAATGGAAGGCCGCGGGGTTCCCGCTCGCGGCGGGACCGCAGGCCTGATCCGCATCCGCCCGGAAGGAGCACATCGATGGGAACGACCCTGTTCATCGTCAACGATGCGCCGTACGGCAGCGAGCGCGCCTACAACGCGCTGCGCCTGGCCGGCGCGATCGCCGCACGCGAAGGCGAGCGGGTGCGGATGTTCCTGCTCGCCGACGCGGTGTGGTGCGCGAAGTCCGGCCAGAAGGTTCCGGAGGGTTACTACAACGTCCAGCTGATGCTCGGCAAGGTCCTGAGGCGCGGAGAGGTCGCGCTCTGCGGCACCTGCATGGACGCACGCGGCATGACCGAAGCGGAGACGATCGACGGGGCACGCCGCTCGACGCTCGCGCAGCTCGCCGACTGGACGATCGAGTCCGACAAGGTCCTGGTGTTCTAGGCCGCAAGCCTGGGCCGCAAATGGGGAGGCGCCGATGTTCTTCAGGCAACTCGCGAGCCGCGAGGCGACGCTTTCGTACTTTTTCGGTTGCGGCGGGCTCGGCAAGGCCGTCGCTGTCGACGTCGTGGCCGGCGACGAGGACTGGTTCGTCGAGGAAGCGCAAAAGGCCGGCGTGCGGATCGAATACGTCGTCGACACGCACGTCCATGCCGATCACTACTCCGGGGGCCGCGCGCTCGCGCAGGTGACCGGCGCGAAGTATTGCCTGCACGAATCCGACCGGTCCGTCGCGCGCTTCGACTTCGAACCGTTGAGCGACGGCCGCGTCCTCGACGTCGGCAACGTGCAGGTCGAGGTGCGCCACACGCCGGGTCACACGCTCGACAGTGTCTGCCTGCTGGTCACCGACCGGCGCCGCGGCGAGGCGCCGTGGTTCGCCGTGACCGGCGACACGCTGTTCGTCGGGGCGATCGGCCGGCCCGACCTCGCCGGGCGCGAGGCCGAGATGGCGGCGATGCTCTACGACAGCCTGCACGGAAAATTGCTGCCGCTCCCGGACGAGCTCGAGATCTTCCCGGGTCACCAGGCAGGCAGCGTCTGTGGCGCTGGGCTGTCCGGGAAGCCTTCGTCGACGCTCGGGTTCGAGAAGCGATGGAACCCTGCGCTGTCGATGCGCAAGGCCGACTTCGTCCGCTACCTGACCGCGGAGATTCCGCCGCGGCCCGACCAGATGGACCGGATCGTCGCCGCGAACATCGGTGCCTGACCGATGGCGCTGCAGCACGGCATTCGCGTCAACTGCGGGCAGTTCCTTCACCAGTTGCTGCAGGTCCTGCTGGTCGGCCTGACGATCGGCATGATGCGCACCGTCGTGCCGGCGCTTGCGGAATCGGAGTTCGGCGTGCCGCGCAACTCGTTCGTGCTGCTCGCTGCCTTCGTCGTCGCGTTCGGCGTCGTCAAGGGAGTGCTGAACTTCGTCGCGGGTCGGCTGTCGGAGCGCATCGGTCGCAAGCGGGTGTTGCTCATCGGCTGGATCGTTGCGCTGCCGATCCCGCCGATCGTCTGGCTCGCGCCCGACTGGAACTGGATCGTCGCCGCCACCGTGCTGCTGGGCGTGAACCAGGGCCTGACGTGGTCGATGACGCAGACCGCCAAGCTCGACATTACGCGCGTCGACGAGCGCGGCCTGACGATCGGGTTGAACGAGCTGTCGGGCTATCTCGGCGTGGCGGTGGCCGGGATCGTCACCGCCTACCTTGCCGCCGCGTTCGGCGCACGCACCGGCCTGCTCGCGTTCGGCATGACGGTGATCGTGCTCGCGCTGGCGCTGACCCACGTGTGGGTCGAGGACACGCTGCCGTGGGCGAAGGCCGAGGCGGCCCGGCACCGTCGCCGCGAAGCGACCGGCCCCGTGCCGCGCTATCCCGCGAACGTGCCGGCCCGGCCCGGCACCTGGGACGTCTTCTCGCTGGTCTCGTGGCGCGAGCCGCGACTGATGGCGATCAGCCAGGCCGGGCTGGTGGAGAAGTTCGTCGATGCGCTGGTATGGGTGATGTATCCGGTGTTCCTCTTCCAGCGCGGCTTGAGCCTGCCGGCGGTCGGCTGGGTCATCGGCGTCTACGGTTTCGTCTGGGGCGGCTCGCAACTGTTCACGGGACGGCTCTCGGACCGGATCGGGCGCCACGGGCCCAACGTGGCGGGGATGTGGATCTGCGGTGCCGGCGTCGCGATGATGGTCATCGGCGTCGGGGTGGCGTGGTGGTCCGTGTCGGCCGCAGTCACCGGATTCGGGATGGCGCTGCTCTATCCGAACCTGTCGGCGGCGGTGGCCGACATCTCGCACCCCGATTGGCGTGGCTCGGCGATCGGCATCTACCGTTTCTGGCGCGACCTCGGCTATGCGATCGGCGCGCTCGGCCTGTCGCTCGCCGCGCATTACGCGGGCCGGATGGAGGCCGCGTTCTGGTTCGTCGCGGCTTCGATGGCCGCCTCGGGCGCGGTATTGTGGTTGCTGGGAGAGGAGACGCATCCGCGGCTCAATCCGGCCGGCGGAACGGCGCCCTGAACGAGCCAGGCGCATGAACGCCGCGCGCCGCAACGTCGTGCTGCTCGCCTGCAGCCAGGCAGCGATGCTGACCACGATCGTGATGTCGATGGCGGTGGCGGCGATCCTCGGGGCCGCACTGGCGCCGGACAAGGGGCTGGCGACGCTGCCGATCGCGGCGATGGTGGTGGGCACCGCGATCGCGTCGCTGCCCGCGGCGATCATCATGCGGCGGCACGGTCGACGGCCCGGCTTCGTGATCGGAGCCTCGCTGGGCGTGGCGGGAAGCCTGCTCGCCGCGTTCGCATTGCACCGCCAGTCGTTCGCGCTGTTCGTGGCTGGACACCTGCTGCTCGGCAGCTACCAGGGCTTCGCCAACTACTATCGCTTCGCCGCCGTCGAGGCGGCCGACGCCGCGGATGCGGGCAGGGCGATCTCGTGGGTCGTGGCCGGCGGCGTCGTCGCGGCGTTCCTCGGTCCGCAACTCGGCCAGTGGGGCCGCGACTGGATCGCGGGTGATCCGTTCACCGGCGCGTATCTCGCGCAGGCGGCGCTCGCCGTGCTCGCGCTCGCGATGATCTCGCGACTGCGGCTGCCGCCGGTCGCCGCGGTTCACGGCGGCGACGCGCGTCCTCTGCGCGCGATCGTCGCGCAACCGGCCCTGCGGGCGTCGATCCTCGGCGCCGCGATCGGTTATGCGGTGATGATCATGGTCATGACCGCCACCCCGCTGGCGATGATCGGCTGCGGGCTTCCCGGCACGAGCGTCACGCCGGTCATCCAGTGGCACGTCGCGGGCATGTTCGTGCCGTCGTTCTTCACCGGTTCGCTGATCCGGCGCTTCGGCGCGCCGCGGGTCATGCAGGCGGGGTTCGTGCTGCTGATGGGCCACGTGGCAATTGCGCTGAGCGGCGTCGAGTTCCTGCACTTCCTGTCGGCGCTGGTCCTGCTGGGCGTCGGATGGAACTTCGCGTTCATCGGCGGGACGGCGCTGCTCACGCAGGCGTACCGGCCGTCGGAGCAGACGAGGGTCCAGGCGGTCAACGAGTTCGTCGTGTTCGGCCTGGTCGCCGTGGCGAGCCTGTCGGCAGGGTGGGCGTACGACCGCTACGGCTGGGTCGCGCTGAACCTGGCCGCAGTGCCGTTGCTCGTCGTGGCGCTGGCATCTGCGTTGCTCGTCGAGCGTCGGATGCCCGGCCAGGGCTCGCGCGCCTGATCCGCCGCGATCAGCGGTGCCGGCTGCGCACCCACCACCACAGGAGGCCTGCCGCCGCGATCGCGGCGAACAGCGGCAGCTCGACGCGACGCAGGTCGCCGAGCATGCGCTCGGCGGCCTCGCCGGCGAACCATCCGAGGCCGCCGATCGCCGCGGCCCACATCACGGCGCCCAGCACGTTGAATGCGGCGAAGCGCAGCGTCGGCACGCGCAACGCGCCGAGCGCGACGGGACCGGCGATGCGCATGCCCCAGGCGAAGCGCAGTCCCACGATCAACCACGCGTCGTGGCGTCCGACGCGGGCCTGCAGCGTCGCCGCGCGCGCTTCGAGCCCGGGAAATCGCTGCAGCAGCGCGGGGCCGCGCAGGCGTCCGACCCAGTAGAAGCACTGGTCGCCCGCGGCCGCGGCGGTGGCGGCGACGGCGAGCACGCCGGCCGGCGACAGGTAGCCGCCGCGCGCCGCCAGCCCGGCCAGCAGCAGCACCGTCTCGCCCTCGAGGAAGCAGCCGAGCGCGAGCAGCCAGTAGCCGTGCTGCGAAACGAGCGAGCCAAAGTCCAGGATCCGCCTCCGTCGGGTCATGCGACGCGCAAGCCCGATACTGTGCCACCATCGCGTCTCGGCGCAGCACGTGCGTCAATCCAGGAGTCATCGATGAGCGAACCGACGATTGCCCAGAAGGCCCCGTATCCGGTCCAGGTCGAGGCCGGCAAGACCTACTGGTGGTGCGCCTGCGGGCTGAGCAAGAAGCAGCCGTTCTGCGACGGTTCGCACAAGACCACGCCGTTCACGCCGATGGAATACAAGGCCGATGCGAGCAAGACCGTGTATTTCTGTGGCTGCAAGCACAGCGGCACCAAGCCGCTGTGCGACGGCACGCACAAGTCGCTGTAGGCGCGGCCTGCCGCCCGCGCTGGCGCCGCGCGGCCGCCGATGATTCCGGAACTCGATGACCGCCGCTCGGCGCTGCGCGTGGCGGCTGCGCTCGCGCTGGGCGCCGCGGTGTCGCTCGGGCTCGCGCGCTTCTCGTACGCGCTGCTGCTCGCGCCGATGCGTGCCGATCTCGGCTGGAGCTACCTCACCGCCGGCGCGATGAACACGGTCAACGCCGGCGGCTACCTGGTCGGGGCGCTGCTCGCGCCGCGCTGGCTCGCCCGGTTCGACGCGCGCGCGGCACTGCTCGCAGGGAGCGCCGCTGCCGCGCTGCTGCTCGCCGCGCACGGCGCGGCGTCGGACGATGCGGCGCTCTATCTGCTGCGGCTGGCGACCGGCGTCGCCAGCGCCGCGGCTTTCGTGTCCGGCGGCTTGCTCGCGGCTCGCCTCGCGGCGACGCACCCGAGGTCCTCGGGCCTGACGCTGGGCATCTACTACGGCGGCACCGGACTCGGCATCGTCGCGTCGGCGCTGCTGGCGCCGCCGCTGATCGCGATGCCCGCCGCGCAGGGCTGGCGATGGGCGTGGGTCGCGCTCGGCGTCGCGGCGGCCGTGTCGACCGCGTTCATCGCGGCCAACACGCGCGCGCTCGCCGCGCCGCCCGCGCGCGCGGCCGATCGCGTGCCGTTCGACTGGAGACCGTTCGCGCCCGGCCTGGCCGGCTACTTCATGTTCGGGCTCGGCTACATCGGCTACATGACCTTCGTGATCACGCTGCTCCGCGAGCAGCAGCTGGGCACGACGCAGATCGTCGCGTTCTTCGTGCTGCTCGGCGCCGGCGTGGTGGCGTCGTCGTGGCTGTGGGCGGGGTTGCTGCAGCGTTGCCGCGGTGGCGAGGCGCTGGCGCTGCTCAACGGCCTGCTCGCGCTGGCGACGGTGCTGCCGGTGCTCGGCGCGCATCCGTTGCTGGTCTACGCGTCGGGGCTGCTGTTCGGCAGCGTCTTCCTGTCGGTGGTGGCGTCGACCACGTCGCTCGTCCGCCACAACCTGCCGGCGGCGCTGTGGCCCGGCGGCATCAGCGCGTTCACGATCGTGTTCGCGGCGGGGCAGATCATCGGACCGAGCGCCGTCGGATGGATCGCCGACGGATCGGGCGGCCTGCAGCGGGGGCTCGCCAGCTCGGCGCTCGCACTGGCGCTTGGCGCCGTGCTCGCGTGGCGCCAGAAGCCGCTGCACGCGGCGGCGCTGGCCGGGAGCGGGCGACCGTGATCGAGTCGCTCAATCGCGAGTGCCTGTGCATCAGCCTGGACGAGCAGGCACTGGCTCGCGCGCTCGAGTCCGAGTTCGGCTCGCCCGGCCTGTTCGCGCAGGTGCGCGAGCGCTGCCCGTACCTGTTTTCGGCGCAGCCGGTGTTCGTATCGCGCGCTCACCTCGACCGCATGGCGCGCACCATCGCCGCAATCGAGTCGGTCGTGGCGCTGCCGGCCTGGCGCGAGGCCGTGCTCGCGCGCGCGCCGTCGATCGCCCGCCACGACAGCGGCGCACGCGGCGTGTTTCTCGGCTATGACTTCCACCTCGATCGGGACGGGCTCGGGCTGATCGAAATCAACACCAACGCCGGCGGCGCGATGCTCAACGCGGCGCTGGCCCGCGCGCAACGCGCCTGTTGCGAGGCTATGGAGCAACTCGTGCCAAGGTTCGAGCACGTCGTCGCGTTCGAGCGCGAGATCTTCGCGATGTTCGAGGCCGAGTGGCGGCGCGCGGGGCGCACGCGGCCGCTGCGCCGGATCGCGATCGTCGACGAGTCGCCGCAGCATCAGTACCTCTATCCCGAGTTCGTGCTGTTTCGCGGCCTGTTCGAGCGCCACGGCGTGGCGGCGATCGTCGTCGATCCTGCGTCGCTCGAGCTGCGCGACGGCGAGTTGCGCCACGACGGCCTGCCGGTCGACCTCGTCTACAACCGGCTCACCGACTTCCATCTCGAGCAGCCGGCCAGCGCGGCCCTGCGCGAGGCGTGGCTCGCCGACGCGGCGGTGGTCACGCCGCATCCGCGCGCGCACGCGCTGTATGCCGACAAGCGCAACCTCGTGCTGCTGAGCGACGACGCGAGCCTGGCCAGGCTCGGGGTCGACGCCGGCACGCGCGCGGTGCTGCTCGCGAGCGTCCCGAAGACCGAGCTGGTCGACGCCGCCAGCGCCGACCGGCTCTGGGC
>CALMSQ010000376.1:0-2564 GCA_937872345.1 uncultured Burkholderiales bacterium
TCGAAACTCGCGGCGGCTTGCGGCACGCCGAGGAATTGCGAGGGCGAGAGCGCCGGGGCCTCGGGCGCAATGGCGGCGGGCGGATAGGCCTGCAGGCCCTCGAGCCCGTGGCGCTGCAGCGCTCGTCGCAGCGCGGCGACGGCCTCGCGAAGCTGGTCGAGCAGCCGGGTCTCGAGTGCGCCATGACCGGCCAGCGCGCGCAGCATCTCGGCGGCCAGCAGCATCCGCTTCTCGTCGAGGAACTGGTACCCCTGGCGCATCAGCGCGCGCTCGTCGGCGAGCGCGAGCGCGGCGCTGCGGGTCGCTGTCGTCTCAGGCATCGGTGTCCGGCGAGCGCTCCCCGGTGTCGAGGTGCGCGGCGATCTGCGCGTCGCTGAGCCGCGTGAGTTCGGCGCGGGGCAGGGCGCGCAGCAGCTCCCACGCGATCGCCATGCCGTCGTCGAGTCGCCGCGCTTCGCCTTGCGCGACCAGCTCGCGCTCGAAGCGATCGGCGAAGGCCAGGTAGCGGCGATCGGTGTCGGTGAGCCCGTCCTGCCCGACGACGCTCGCGAGCACGCGCACGCGCACCGCCCGTGCGTACGACGCGAACAGCTGGTGCGCGAGCGCGGGATGGTCGGCGTGCGTGAAGCCCTTGCCGGTGCCCTGGTCGAACAGCCGCGACAAGCTGGGCAACACGTTGATCGGCGGATAGACGCCCTTGTGGTCGAGCGCGCGGTCCAGCACGATCTGCCCTTCGGTGATGTAGCCGGTGAGGTCCGGGATCGGATGGCTGATGTCGTCCGCCGGCATCGTGAGGATCGGCAGTTGCGTCACCGTGCCGCGCGCCCCGCGCGCCGAGCCCGCGCGCTCGTAGATCGTCGCGAGGTCCGAGTACATGTAGCCGGGGTAGCCCTTGCGGCTCGGAATCTCGCCGTGGCTCGCCGACACCTCGCGCAGCGCCTCGCAGTAGTTGGTCATGTCGGTGAGGATCACCAGCACGTGCCGGCCCTCGTCGAAGGCGAGGTACTCGGCGGCGGTCAGCGCGACGCGCGGCGTCAGCAGCCGCTGCGGGCTCGGCTCGCTGGCCAGGTTCAGGAACATCGCCGTGTGGCCGAGGGCGCCCGACTGCTCCATCGCGCGGCGGAACGCCTCGGCCGAGTCGTACGACACGCCGATGCCGACGAAGACGATCGCGAACTCGCCGGCGCTCGCGTCGCGCAGGCGGGCACGACGCGCGATCTCGATCGCCAGCCGGTCGTGCGGCAGGCCGCCCGACGAGAAGATCGGCAGCTTCTGGCCGCGGATCAGGCTGTTCGTGAGGTCGATCGCCGACACGCCCGTCTCGATGAAATCGCGCGGCAGTGCGCGCCGCGCCGGGTTCATCGCGCGCGCGTCGATGCGTCGCCATTCCACGGCCGCCACCGGCGGCCCGCCGTCGGCGGGCTGGCCCATCCCGTTGAAGACGCGGCCGAGCAGGCCGGGGCCGACGCCGAAGCGCAGCGGCTCGCCGCGAAAGCGCACGCGCGCGCCGTCCAGGCTCAGGCCCTGGGTGCTCTCGAGCACCTCGACGACGATGGTGTCCGCGTCGAGCCCGGTGATGCGGCCGGTGCGCGGGCGCGGCGGGCGCTCGTCGTCGACGAGCACCTCGACGGCTTCGCCCAGCGTCACCTCGACGTTGCGTCGCAGGAACAGCAGCGGTCCGTCGATCCGGCTGATCGTGCCGCGTGCGCTGAGCTCGGCGCGCATCGTCATGCTCCCGCCCGGGCCTGGCCCAGCGCCGCGAATTCGCGTTCGAGTTGCGGCCAGAGCTCGGCGAAGCGGCCGATTGCGTCTTCGCCGATCTCCTCGCCCATCCGCTGCAGCCGCCGATGCACCGGCAGCGCGGCGACCTGCTCGGGCCGGGCGCCGCGCGCGAGGGCCTCGCGCGAGAGTGCGATGAAACGCATCACCAGGCGCAGCATCTCGCTCTGTCGCTCGGCCGAGCAATAGCGATCGACCGGCGAGAACGCCGACTGCCGCAGCAGCGCCTCGTTGACCAGCTCGGCCGCGATCAGCGTCAGCTGCTGCTCGGCAGGCAGCGCATCCTTGCCGACGATGCGTGCCATGCGCTCGAGCTGCGCCTGCTCCTCGAGCAGCACCAGCAGCCTCTCGCGCTGGCGCAGCCAGTTGTCGTTGCCGTGCGCGGTCCACCACGGCGCGAATCGCCCGGCGTCGACCGCGTACGACTGCAGCGGGTGGATGGCCGGGTAGAAGCGTGCCTGCGCGCGCTCGCGATCGAGCCCCCAGAAGCAGCCGACGTAGCGCTTGGTGTGGCTGGTCACCGGCTCGGAGAAGTCGCCGCCGGGCGGGCTGACCGCGCCGATGATCGTCAGCGACCCCTCGCGCCCGCACAGGGCCTCGACGCGCGCCGCGCGCTCGTAGAACTCCGCGAGCCGCGAGCTCAGGTACGCCGGATAGCCGGCCTCGCCGGGCAGTTCGCCGAGCCGGCCCGACACCTCGCGCAGCGCCTCGGCCCAGCGGCTGGTCGAGTCGGCCATCAGCGCGACGTGCAGGCCCTGGTCGCGGAAGTATTCCGCGACGGTGAC
>CALMSQ010000377.1:0-2856 GCA_937872345.1 uncultured Burkholderiales bacterium
AGCGAGTTTCGCCGCGCGACCTCGAGGCGAGCCGCGCAGGGCAGTCGGTGCGAAGCACCGACCGCCGTCGTCATCGCCCCGCGCCGACGGGCCCCCCGCTCGCCCCGGGCAAACCGGTCGGGCAACGGCCCGCCGCCGCCTGCCGCGACGCGCAGCCCGCCTACTTCGGCATCTTGATCGAACGATCCAGGAACTCGTTCGTGTACACCGTCTTCACGTCGAACGGCTTGTCCAGCCCGATGTACTCGCGCACCAGCTCGTAGTCGGCCTTCATCCGCGCGTCGTCGTGGATGCCCAGCGCCACCTCACGCGAGTACTTGTCGCTCATCAGCACCTCGACCAGCTTCCAGTTCGTGAGCTCGTTGTCGAACTTCAACGCCCCGTTGGCGTCGACCAGCGCCTGCACGCAGGGCTCGGGCTCCTTCACGCACGCCGCGAACGCGCGCTGCGTCACCTTCACGAACTTGTCGATCGTCGCGCGGTTCGCCTCGAGGAACTTCGCGTTGACGATGATCGAGTTGCCGTACGGGTTCAGGCCGGCGTCGCGCCACGCGAGAAAGCCCATGTCGTCGCCGAGCTCGCGCTGGAACACGTGGTGGATGTTGTAGAACGAGGTCGTCACGTCGATCGACTTCGCCTTCAGCGCCGCCAGCTTCGCGTTGGCGTCGATGTTGACCCAGGTGACCGACTTCGGGTCGATGCCGTTGGCCTTGGCGAGCGCCGGCCACATCACGCGCGCACCGTCGGCCGCCGGGTTGCCGATCTTCTTGCCGACGAAGTCCTTCACGCCCTTGATGCCCGAGCTCTTGAGCCAGTACATCCCCTGCGGCGAGTTCGCGTAGACGTTGTAGACCGCCACGGTGTCGGCACCCTTGCCCTTGGCGACGAGCACGCCGGCCATGTCGGCGAGGCCGATCGGATTTGCGCCCGCGCCCACCTTCTGCGTAGCCAGCGCCGAGCCCTTGCCGGGCTCGATGTTCAGGTCGATGCCCTCCTTGGCGTACCAGCCCAGCTTCTTCGCGTAGTAATAGGGGGCGTGGTCGCCGCCGGGCACCCAGTTGAGGATGAAGTCGAGCTTCTGCTGGGCCTGGGCGGGCGCCGAGGCGAAGGCGATGGCCGCGGCAGCGGCCCCGAGAATGATTCGCGCGAACATGGTGTCTCCTCGAGTCGAACGCGGCACGGTCAGGGCGATGTTATCGGCGTGCTCGAAGCATCGTCAACGCGCCGCAAACATTGACGCTGGGGGGCCGCTGCGTTAGAGTAAATTAACTGTCTGGTTACATCCCCGCGAAGTATAGCCGAACCCCCGGCCCGATAGAACCGCTGCCCGTCATGCCTCTTCACCGGTCGGACCTGCCCGCCGAGGTGCTCGCGCTGCTGCGGCGCGGCACCGTGATTCCCGCGCATCCGCTCGCGATCGACGCCGCGCGACGGCTCGATCCGGTGCGACAGCGCGCGCTCACCCGCTACTACGTCGACGCGGGCGCGGGCGGCCTGGCGGTGGGCGTGCATTCGACCCAGTTCGCGATCCGCGACGTCGGCCTGTACGAGCCGGTGCTCGAGCTTGCCGCCCGCACCGCGCGCGAGGCCACCGACCGTCCGCTGGTGATGATCGCCGGGCTCGCCGGCCGAACCGTGCAGGCCTGCCGCGAGGCGCAGGTGGCGCTCGATCACGGCTACCACGCGGGCCTGCTGTCGCTGGCCGCGATGAAGGGCGCCTCGATCGACGAGCTGATCGAGCACTGCGCCGCGGTGGCGCGCGTCGTTCCGCTGGTAGGCTTCTACCTGCAGACCGCGGTGGGCGGCATCGCGCTGCCCGCCGAATTCTGGCGCCGCTTCGCGTCGATCGACAACGTCGTCGCGATCAAGATGGCGCCGTTCGACCGATACCGCACGCTCGACGTGGTGCGCGGCGTCGTCGCGGCCCGCGCCGAGGACAGGGTGACGCTCTACACCGGCAACGACGACCACATCGTGCTCGACCTGCTCGCGCCGTTCACGGTGCGCCGCGACGACGAGCCGGTCACCGTACGCATCCGCGGCGGGCTGCTCGGCCACTGGAGCGTCTGGACGAAGAGCGCGGTCGCGCTGCTCGAGCGCATCCATGCCGCGATCGCGGCCGGACGCATCGACGACGAGCTGCTCGCACTCGATTCGCGCGTCACCGACTGCAACAGCGCGTTCTTCGACGTCGCGCACGACTTCGCCGGATGCATTCCGGGCTGCCACGAAGTGCTTCGACGGCAAGGCCTGATGGCCGGCACCTGGTGCCTCGATCCGCACGAGGCGCTGTCGCCGGGACAAGCCGACGAGATCGATCGCGTCTGCCGCGAGCACGCCGACCTCTCGGACGACGCGTTCGTGGCCGCCAACCTGGCGAAGTGGCTCGCCTGACCGGGGCCCGCACGCAATGGACCGCATCAACACCTCGATCGGACGCTACGCGCTGGCAGTGCTCGCGCACCTCGCGCTGCTGGTGATCTGGTACCTGTTCGTCCGGCTCGGCGACGTGCCGAAGTTCGTCATGCCTTCGCCCGGCGCCACCTTCGAGGCGCTGCTGTCGCCGAGCTACGACTGGTGGGCCAACGTCGCGGTCACCGCCACCGAGATCTTCGGCGGCTACTTCCTCGCGCTGGTCGTCGGCGTCCTGCTGGCGCTGGTGTTCACCTGGTCGAAGACCCTCGAATCGCTGTTCCTGCCGATCCTCGTCACGCTGAACATGGTCCCGAAGGTGGCGCTCGGCCCGCTGATCATCGTCTGGTTCAAGTACGGGGTGTTTCCGAACACCATCATGGCGTTCTCGATCGCGGTGTTCCCGATCCTGCTGACCACTGCGCGGGGCCTGCGCGAGATCGA
>CALMSQ010000378.1:0-3735 GCA_937872345.1 uncultured Burkholderiales bacterium
GTCGTCAACCAGGTGCTCGAGTCGATGGGGCTCGAGCAGACGCAGATGTTCGCGACCGTCTTCGACGGCATCACGCGGCACAATCCGGAAGGAATGTGGTTTCGCCGGCGTGCGCAGCTGCACGGCTTCAAGGACGCGGTGGCCTGGCGCGACTCGGGGCGGCCGATTCCCGAAGGGGCCGAAGCGCAGGCGCTGGTGGCGCAGATGGAGCGCGAACTGGAGCGCAAGCGGCCCGGCGAGCGCGCCGGCGGCGCGCCTCGGAAGCCCGGGCGCCGCAGGCAGCCTTGAGCCGCGTCCGGCCCGACGGTCAGACGGCCGGCTCGGCCAGCATCTCGCCGGAGCGCACCACGCGATTGCGGCCCTCGGTCTTCGCGCGGTACACGCAGTAGTCGGCGTGCACCAGCACCCGCTCGAGCGACTCGGCGTCGTCGACCGGCACCGCGCCGATGCTGGCGGTGAGCACGATCGTCGCGGGCCCGGCGCGCATCGGCGCCGCCTCGAGCGCCCGGCGCAGTTCGTCGATCGTGCGGTTCGCGTCGGCGTGGCTGCTGCTGCGGATCAGTGCGCAGAACTCCTCCCCGCCGTAGCGGCCGAGCAGGCCCGAGTTCTTCAGCGCCTTCTTCAGCACGCGCGCGGCGTGCCGCAGCGCGCGGTCACCGACCGAGTGGCCGAAGCGGTCGTTGACCGACTTGAAGTGATCGAGGTCGATCATCAGCAGGTGGTGCACCGCGCCGGCTGCGCGGCGACCGCGCAGCCGCTCGCGCGAGAGCTCGAAGAAGTGCCGCCGCGAATGCAGCCCGGTGAGCTCGTCGGTCGTGGCGCGGCGGTGCAGCTCGCCCGAGATCCGCGCGTGAAGCATCATCTGCACGATCATCGCGAGTGCGATCGGGCTCAGCGCGAACAGCAGGCCGAAGCCGACCTGCGCGGGACTCGGCGCGAACACGCCGCCGGCGGCCGAGTTCACGCCCAGCAGCGCGGCGATGCCGCGCAGCAGGTGGACCATTGCGTAGCCGGCGAAGAAGGTCGCCAGCGTGCGCACGTAGGGCTGGTGCCCGTAGGCGTCGGAGCGGCGGATCGCGTGAACGCACACGGCCACCCAGACGAACTGCACCACCGAGGTCGCGAGCACGCGCTCGCCGACCCTGTCCGGATCACTGCCGAGCCAGGCCCACAGCGCCGCGAGGCCGGTGACCTGGCCGACGAAGAGCCAGACGGGCGGCGTACGCCCGAACAGGCGCAGCGTCGCATCGGTGGTCAGCACGATCCCGACGGACACCAGCCAGTTCGTTCCGCCGTAGCTCAGCCAGTCGGACAGGCCGGCGCCGCGCAACGCGAGCAGGGTCAGGCCGATCGCCATCGCCACCAGCGCCAGCGCGTAGTGGCGCATCGCTGTCGCTGCGGGCCGGTACATGCGCGCCAGGGCCATGAACGCCATGGCGCCCAGGGCCGTCGTGCAGGCTCCGACGAGGAAGATCGTGCGCAGGTCGAACAGGGCTGTCATCTTCCCGGCAGCGTAGCGTTCCGGTCCGGCGGCCGGGGATGCCCGTGAACGGCGCCCGACGGGCGGGGCATCCGGTCGGAGGAGCGCTCGCACGGTGTTAGCATCGCCGCAACAGGAGATGCCCGTGACCAGCGCCCCAACCGTCTACGCCTTCGAAGGGGTCGTTCCGGTGATCGACCCGGCGGCCTACGTCCACCCCTCGGCGGTCCTGATCGGCGACGTTATCGTCGGGCCAGGCTGCTACGTCGGCGCCGGCGCCGTGCTGCGCGGGGACTTCGGCCGCATCGTGCTCGAGCGCAACTCGAACGTGCAGGACAACTGCGTCGTCCACTCGCGGCCCGACCTCGATTGCGTGATGGAGGAGGAAAGCCACATCGGGCACGGCGCGGTGATCCACTGCGCGCGCGTCGCCCGCGACGCGATGGTCGGCATCGGCGCGGTCGTGATGGACCAGGCGGTGGTCGGCGAGCAGGCGATCGTGGCGGCGATGTCGTTCGTCAAGGTCGGCATGGCGATCCCGCCGCGCGTGCTGGTGGCCGGCGTGCCCGCCAAGGTGCTGCGACCGCTGACCGATGCCGACATCGCGTGGAAACGCGACGGTACCGCGCTCTACATCGAGCTGGCCCGGCGCTGCCTCGCGGGGTTGACGCCGACAGCGCCCTTGGCTGCGGTCGAGCCCGGGCGCGCGCGGACCCAGTGGTCGTTCGGCGAGGCGCGCACCGACCGGTAGCGGCGCGGCGCAGCGCTGCGTCTGCCGGAGACGTCGCCGGGGCTCCGCGCCCGGGGAGCGGGCCCCGGACCGTCAGCCGTTCAGCAGCCAGGCGCCGTCGCGCCGCAACTGGCCCTGCGCGACCAGTTCGTCGGCGGCCCAGGCCAGCGCCGCGCCGAACTCCATGCCGATCAGTTCGGCCGTGTGCTGCATGACGGTCGCATGCCGCAGCAAGTCGATCAGCCGCGTCGCTTCGACGCGCTCGAGGTCGAGCAACAGGAATTTCACCAGGACCTTCAGCGCGTGGCGGGCATGGCGGCGCGGGTCGGCGCGCATCGCCTCGAGCCGGGTGAACGCGCGGTCGAGCGCGCCGCGAACGTCCGAGAACGCGCGCCCGTGACCAGGCAGGACGAGACGGACCGGCAGCGTTGCGATCAATTCGAGCACCGATCGTTGCTCCTCGAAGCCGCTGTGGCCGTCGAGTTCCGGGAAGATCACCCCGAACCCCTGCTCCCACAGCGCATCGGCGGACACCAGCAGCCCCTCGCGTTCGCAATGGAAGACCAGGCTCTTCGGGTCATGGCCAGGGGCTGCCAGGACCCGCCAGTCGAGCCCGCCGAGTCGAAGCGTCTCGCCCGGGGCGAGCGTGGCGGCATGCCGGAACCGGTCGCAGCGCTGGCCGGTCGTCGCATGGGTCAGCGCGACCTCGTCCCACGCTGCGACGTCCGCGGCGCTGGCCGCCGGGACCGTGATCGGGCAGCCGAAGGCGTGCGCCAGGGCGCGGTTGCCGCCGCAGTGATCGGAGTGAAGATGCGTATTGACGATTCCGACGAGCCGGATGCTGCCGCCCGTCTCGCGCGCGCGTGCATCGAGCACGTGCCGCACCAGTTCGACCGTGAGCGCCGCGTGCTTGGCATAGCCGGTGTCGACGACGATCGCTTCGTTTCCCTCGAACCCGACGAGCTGGTTCGACGACAGCCAGTCCCGCTCGACGAAGCGCAGCGACTCCGGAAGCGCCGCAGCGGCCGGGGATGCCGGGGCGTCGCTCATGCGGCGCCGCCGCGCCGCGAGGGTGATGGCCCGGTCGCGTCGGGCGTCGTCGCGTCGCGCTTGGAACCGCGGCGCCGCTCGATATCGTTCCAGATCGCGCGCTTCGCGCCGTCGGTGAGCGAGCCCCAGGCCGCAATCTCGTCGAGGGTCCGCAGGCAGCCGACGCACAAGCCGCTGGCCGGATCGATCCGGCACACCGAGACGCATGGGGACGGCACGGGACTGGAACGCATCAGGTGGTCTCGGCCTCGCGCTGTCGGCGCGCGGCCAGCGCATTGCCGGCCCTCGACTGGCTGCGCCGGCCGAGCTGGGCCGAAATCCACTGGCCGGTATCGACCAGGCGATCGAGATCGAGGCCCGTCTCGATCCCCAGTCCGTGCATCAGGTAGACGACGTCCTCGGTGGCCACGTTGCCCGTCGCGCCCTTCGCGTACGGGCAGCCCCCGAGACCCGCGATCGACGAGTCGAAGCGGAA
>CALMSQ010000379.1:0-3739 GCA_937872345.1 uncultured Burkholderiales bacterium
CGAGCGTAGCGAGTTTCGCCGCGCCAGCCGGTGCGGCGAGCATCGCAGGGCACCCCCGCGAAGCGGGGGCAAGCACCCGGCGCGCCCGCGGCGCACGGCCCACGCCTTTGCCCGCGCAGACGTTCCGTACGCAGACGTTCCGTATCGCAGCTCGTGCGACGCAAGCTGGAGCCACTGACGTGATAACGCTCGCCCTGTCGAAGGGCCGCATCTTCGACGAAACGCTGCCGCTGCTCGCGGCCGCCGGCATTCCGGTCGACGCGTCGATCGCGGCCTCCCGCAAGCTGATCCTGCCCACCGGCGACCCGGGCCTGCGGCTGATCATCGTGCGCGCCTCCGACGTGCCGACCTACGTCCAGTACGGCGCGGCCGACCTCGGCGTGGCCGGCAAGGACGTGTTGCTCGAGCACGGCGGGGAGGGCCTGTACCAGCCGGTCGACCTCGGCATCGCGCGGTGCCGGATGTGCGTGGCAGCGCCGGACGGCTTCGATTACGCCAACGCGGTGAGGCGCGGAGCGCGCTTGCGCATCGCCACCAAGTACGTGCAGGTCGCGCGCGAGCACTTCGCCGCCAAGGGCGTGCACGTCGACCTGATCAAGCTGTACGGGTCGATGGAACTCGCGCCGCTGGTCGGCCTTGCCGACGCGATCGTCGACCTGGTGAGCACTGGCAGCACGTTGCGCGCCAACCACCTGGTCGAGGTCGAGGAGATCATGCAGATCTCGTCGCGGCTGATCGTCAACCAGGCGTCGCTGAAGACGAAATCCGCGCAGCTCGAGCCGCTGGTGGCGGCGATCGGCCGCGCGGCGGGGGGCGGGCGATGAGTGCCAGCGTACCGATCACCCGACTGGACAGCCGCAGCCCCGATTTCGACCGGCGGCTCGCCGCGCTGCTCGCCTACGAGCCGATGCAGGACGGCGCGGTCGAGCGCGCCGTCGCCGAGATCCTTCGCGAGGTGCGACGCCGGGGCGACGAGGCCCTGCTCGAATACACGCGGCGCTTCGACCGCGTCGACGTGACCGATGCCGCAGCCCTCGAATTGCCCCGGGCCGAGCTGCAGGCGGCGCTCGATTCGCTGGGCGCCGCCGAGCGCGATGCGCTGCAGGCGGCCGCCGAGCGCGTGCGCAACTACCACTCGCACCAGCTGGCGAAGTCGTGGTCGTACACCGAGGCCGACGGCACCCGGCTCGGCCAGCAGATCACGCCCCTGGACCGGGTCGGGCTCTACGTGCCGGGCGGGAAGGCCGCCTATCCGTCGTCGGTACTGATGAACGCGCTGCCGGCCCGCGTGGCGGGCGTCCCCGAACTGGTGATGGTCGTGCCCACGCCGGGCGGGGTGCGCAATCCGCTGGTGCTGGCCGCCGCCTGCATCGCGGGCGTCGACCGTGTCTTCACGATCGGCGGCGCGCAGGCGGTGGCGGCGCTCGCCTACGGCACGGCCACCGTGCCGGCGGTCGACAAGATCGTCGGCCCCGGCAACGCCTACGTGGCCGAGGCCAAGCGCCGGGTGTTCGGCACCGTCGGCATCGACATGATCGCCGGGCCCAGCGAGATCCTGGTGCTGTGCGACGGCACGACCGACCCGGACTGGGTCGCGATGGACCTGTTCTCGCAGGCCGAGCACGACGAGATGGCGCAGTCGATCCTGCTCACGCCCGATGCCGGCTTCGCCGACCGGGTGGCGGCCTCGATCGTCAGGTTGCTGCCGACGATGCAGCGCCGCGAGGTGATCGCGCGCTCGCTCGCCGACCGCGGCGCGCTCGTCGTCGTGCGCAGCATGGAGGAGGCCTGCGACATCGCGAACCGGATCGCCGCCGAGCACCTCGAGATCTCGGCCGCCGACGCGCCGAAATGGGCGGCGCGCATCCGCCACGCCGGTGCGATGTTCCTCGGGCCCTGGTCGTCCGAGTCGATCGGCGACTATTGCGCCGGGCCGAACCACGTGCTGCCGACGATGCGCACCGCGCGCTTCTCGTCGCCGCTGGGCGTCTACGATTTCCAGAAGCGCTCGAGCATCATCGAGGTGTCGGCAGCGGGCGCGCGCACCCTGGGCCGCATCGCCGCGACGCTGGCGCGCGGCGAGGGGCTCGAGGCGCACGCGCGCAGCGCCGAGATGCGCCTGGAGGGCGAAGCGGACGAGCGGTCGTGAGCGCCCGCCTGGCACCGGCCGAGCTGCTGCGGGCCGACATCCTCGCGATGAAGGGCTACCATGTCCCCGACGCCGCGGGGCTGGTCAAGCTCGACGCGATGGAGAATCCGTACCGGCTCGACGAGCCGCTGCGCGCGGAGCTGGCGCGCCGGCTCGCCGACGTCGCGATCAACCGCTACCCGGCGCCGGACTATCGCGAGCTCAGGCAGGCGATCCGCGAGCGGTTCGGCGTGCCTGCCGGCTACGACGTTCTCCTCGGCAACGGCTCCGACGAGCTGATCACGCTGCTCGCGGTGGCCACCGCGCGGCCCGGCGCCGTCCACCTGTCCCCGTGGCCGTCGTTCGTCATGTACGAGATGTCGGCGCGGCTCGCGGGCAGCCGTTTCGTCGGCGTGCCGCTGGCTGCCGACTTCTCGCTCGACCTGCCCGGCATGCTCGCCGCGATCGAAGCGCATCGCCCGGCAATCGTCTGGCTGTCGTGGCCGAACAACCCGACCGGTAACTGCTTCGACGAGGCGGCGGTCGGGCGGGTGCTCGACGCGGCGCCCGGGCTCGTGGTGATCGACGAGGCCTACCAGCCCTTCGCGGTCGACACCTGGATGCCGCGCCTGCCGCACTACCCGAACCTGATGGTCCTGCGCACCGTCTCCAAGCTCGGCCTCGCCGGCCTGCGGCTGGGCTACCTGAGCGCGTCCGGCCCATGGCTCGCCGAACTGGACAAGCTGAGGCCGCCCTACAACGTCAACGTGCTGACCGAGGCCGCGGCCCGCTTCGCGCTCGACCACCTGGACGTGTTCGAGGCGCAGGCGGCGCGTCTGCGCACCGACCGGGACGCGCTCGCCCGCTCGCTGGGGGCGTTGCTCGGCGGCCTGCCCGGCGCGGCGGTGTTCCCGTCGCGCGCCAATTTCCTGCTGGTGCGCGTGCCCGACGGCCCGGCGACCTTCGAGCGGCTGCGCGCCCGCGGTGTCCTGGTCAAGGACGTCGGTAGAATGCACGAATCGCTGCGCAACTGCCTTCGCCTGACGGTCGGGACCCCCGACGAGAACCGGCTGCTGGTCGAGGCGCTGCGCCAGTCCTTGTGAACCCCGGCAGCGCGCCGGTCGCGCCGCCAGAGAACCGCCGGATCCCCATGCGTACCGCCGAAGTCACCCGCAACACCGCCGAGACCCGAATCCGGGTCCGCGTCGCGCTCGACGGCAGCGGCCAGCAGAAGCTGGCCACCGGCGTGCCGTTCCTCGACCACATGCTCGACCAGGTCGCTCGCCACGGCCTCGTCGACCTCGAGGTCGAGGCGCAGGGAGACCTGCACATCGACGCGCACCACACCGTCGAGGACATCGGCATCACGCTCGGCCAGGCCGTCGCGCGCGCGATCGGCGACAAGAAGGGCATCCGCCGCTACGGGCACGCCTACGTGCCGCTCGACGAGGCGCTCACGCGGGTCGTCATCGATTTCTCGGGAAGGCCCGGGCTGCACTGGAACGTGCCGTTCACGCGCGCGATGATCGGCCATTTCGACGTCGACCTCGCGAGCGAGTTCTTCCAGGGCTTCGTCAACCACGCGCAGGTCACGCTGCACGTCGACAACCT
>CALMSQ010000380.1:0-4330 GCA_937872345.1 uncultured Burkholderiales bacterium
GTGTTGCGCGCCGTGCACGACATGAGCGTCGAGGAGGCCGCCGCCAGTCTCGGCCTGCCCGAGGCGACGGTGCGCACCCGGCACTTCCGTGCTCGCGCCATGTTGCGGGCGTCGCTCGCGCGCGGGATCGACTTCGCGATCGCGGACGCCTTCTCCTTCGCCGGCGCGCGCTGCGATCGCATCAGCGCGCGCGTGTTCGAACGGCTCGACGCCGAACGTTCCGACGGCGGCTGACGCGGCGGGCCCGGCCGGGCCCGCGTCGTGTACCGGGCGCATCGCGCCCCCGGCCATCCCGGTGGCCGGCTCTTCCTCCCCTTCACTCGATGGAGTCCATCATGTCCTTTTTCGTCCATTCCAACGGTGTCATCGCCCCCGCGGGCCGCCGCGCGCTGCTCGGCCAGTCCGCACGGCTGCTCTCCGGCGCCGCGGTCGCGTTGCTGGCGGGCCGTGGGTCGCTGGCTGCCGAGACCAACGATGCCGCCGGCCAGGACGTGCGCATCCTGAACACCGCGCTCGGCGCGGAGCTCGAGGCGATCGCCGCCTACCAGTTGGGCGCCGACAGCGGCCTGCTGCAGAAGCCGGTGCGCGACCTGGCACTCGCGTTCCAGGGCCATCACAAGGAGCACGCCGACGTATTGGCGAAGACCGTCGCGAAACTGGGCGGCAAGGCGGTGACGGCGAAGGCGAAGTACACGTTCCCGACGGAGACGCTGAAGACGCAGGCCGACGTGCTGCGCTTCGCGGCCGCGCTGGAGAAGGGCGCGGTCAGCGCCTATCTCGGCGCGGTCCCGGTGTTCGGCAACCGCGACCTGGCGAAGGCGGCCGCGAGCATCCTCGGCGACGAGGCGATGCATTGGGCGATCCTGCGCAGCGCGGTGGGCGAGGTGGCGGTGCCGGCGGCGTTCGTGTCGTGAGCGCGCTCGTGGGTTCGCGCGTTGCTGCGCTGGCGGTGGCGGCCGGTCTCGCGGCGGCGGTCGGCGCGCCCGCGCTGGCGGCCGCCGGCGCCGAGGCCAGCGGCGCCAGGCCCGGCGCGACCGCGCGCGGCGATCCCGCGAACGGCGAGCGGATCTACGGGCGCTGCCTGGCGTGCCATGCGCTGCAATACGACCGGACCGGCCCGCGGCACTGCGGGCTGCTCGGTCGCAAGGCGGGCAGCGTTCCGGGTTTCGACTACTCGGAGGCGATGAAGCGCTCGGGCATCGTGTGGAACGCGGCGACGCTCGACCGGTTCCTCGCCGATCCGCTCGGCACGGTGCCGGGCACGACGATGGGATACGCGGGCATCGCCGACGCGCGCGAGCGCGCCGACCTGATCGCGTACCTCGGGCAGGCGAAGTGCGCCACGGCCGCGGATCGGGCTCGCTAGCATGTTGCTAGAATCCGGCTCCCCCGCAGCAACTCCCCGATGTCCGCCCAGCTCAATCCCGCGCAGCGCGAAGCGATCCGCTATCTCGATGGTCCCTGCCTCGTCATCGCCGGCGCCGGAAGCGGCAAGACGCGCGTCATCACGCAGAAGATCGTCCACCTGATCTCGGCAGGCTTCAGCCCGCAGGCGATCGGCGCGATCACGTTCACCAACAAGGCCGCGCAGGAAATGGCCGAGCGGCTGGGCAAGATGGTGAAGCTGCCCGAAGGTCAGCGTCCGCTGGTGAGCACCTTCCACTCGCTGGGCGTGCAGATGCTTCGGCGCGACGGCCAGTCGCTGGGGCTCAAGCGCAACTTCTCGATCCTGGACGGCGACGACTCGGCCAACATCCTGCAGCAGGCGCTGGGCACCACCGACCGCAAGGTGGCGCGCGCCGCGCAGCACCGGATCTCGCTGTGGAAGAACGCGCTGGTCGATCCCGACCGCGCGGCGGCCGACGCGAAGGACAGCCTCGAGCACGGCATCGCGCGCGCGTATCGCGACTATGCGGCGACGCTCGCGGCCTACCAGTCGGTGGACTTCGACGACCTGATCCGGCTGCCGGTGCAGTTGCTGCGCGAACACGCCGAGGTCGCACAAGTCTGGCGCGAGAAACTGCGCTATCTGCTCGTCGACGAATACCAGGACACCAACGCCTGCCAGTACGAACTGCTGAAGCTGCTGGTCGGTCCGCGCGCCGCGTTCACCGCAGTGGGCGACGACGACCAGTCGATCTACGGATGGCGCGGCGCGACGCTGGAGAACCTCGCCCGCCTGTCGACCGACTTTCCGGGGCTGAAGGTGGTCAAGCTCGAACAGAACTATCGCTCGAGCGTGAGCATCCTGACCGCCGCGAACCGGCTGATCGCGCACAACCCCAAGCTGCACGAGAAGAAGCTGTGGTCCGAGCACGGCATCGGCGACCCGGTGCAGGTGGTGCCGTGCGAGCACGACGAGGCCGAGGCCGAGTCGGTGGTGATGCGGCTGCAGGCGCACCGCTTCGAGCGCCGCACGAAGTTCTCGGACTACGCGATCCTGTATCGCGGCAACCACCAGGCACGCACGTTCGAGCAGGCGCTGCGCAAGGAGAAGATTCCCTACGTGCTGTCGGGCGGGCAGTCGTTCTTCGAGCGCGCCGAGATCCGCGACCTGATGGCCTACCTGCGGCTGGTCGCCAACGACGACGACGACCCCGCGTTCATCCGCGCGGTCACCACCCCGAAGCGCGGCGTCGGCACGACCACGCTGCAGGCGCTGGGCACCTACGCCGGCGAGCGGCACGTGTCGATGTTCGCGGCGCTGTTCGAGACGGCCGCCGAGCAGCGGATCGGCCCGCGCCAGCTCGAGCCCCTGCGCGAGTTCGGCAACTTCGTCAACCGCATCGGCTGGCGCGCCGCGAAGGAGCCGGCCGCGCAGGTGCTGGATGACCTGCTGAAAGCGATCGACTACCGCTCGCACCTGTTCGCGACCGCCGACGACAAGGTCGCGGCCGCGCGCTGGCAGAACGTGTCCGACTTCGTCGACTGGCTGAAGAAGCGCGCCGAGGAAGACGGCTCGACGCTGGTGCAGCTCGCGCAGACGGTGTCGCTTCTGTCGCAGCTCGATCGGAAGGACGGCGACGTCGACGCGGTGCGGCTGACGACGATCCACGCGTCGAAGGGGCTGGAGTTCCCGCACGTGTTCGTCGTGGGCTGCGAGGAGGGGCTGCTGCCGCACCACGGCGGGCGCGGTGCGGCCGAGGAATCCGGCGGTGACGAGGACCGCGCCGACGCCGAGGGGCCTGCGAGCAAGAGTCGGGGCGCTACGCCGGGCCCCGGGGGCGCGAGCGCCGACGCTCGCGCGGCGCCGGCCTCGGCCGATGCCGCGCGCATCGAGGAAGAGCGGCGCCTGATGTACGTCGCCGTCACGCGCGCGCAGCGCAGCCTGACGCTGACCTGGTGCCGCGAGCGCAAGCGCGGGCGCGAGAAATACGCGCAGCTGCCGTCGCGGTTTCTCGCCGAGATGCAACTCGACGCGCGGCCCAAGGCCGGCGCGACGGTGAGCGCCGACGCGGCGAAGGCGAAGCTCGCGGGGCTGCGCGAGCTGCTCGCAGGTGGAGTCAGTTCAAGGTCGCGCTGATCGGCGCGACCTGGCGCCTGAGGGCGAAGTAGCCCATGTGGCGGCAGTGCTCCGGCCGGCTTGCTGCGTTCCACCGCCCCATCAGCTGCACGCGTTTCTGGCTGGACCGCATCAGCTTGCCCAGCAAGGTGAGCGCGCGCGGAAAGCTCGCGACGGACGGAAAGCTGTCGATTACGGCGAAGTGCTCGCTCAGCAGCGACGCGAACCCGTCGTGAGTGAAATAGCGTCGCCCTGCCGACGCGCCGGTCACGATTACCGAGAAATAGAACAGGCACGAGGGCGTGCCGAGATGCGACAGTCCGGCGATTGCTTCCTTGCGCTCGTCGTCGGTGGGCAGGTAATAGAGCACCTCGGAGGCGACGACGAGGTCGAACGGCGTCGCCAGCACGTCGGGACGCCGCACGACGTCGAGCAGGTCTCCCTGCCAGAACCGGATGTGCGGATACCGCGCCTGCGCCCGCTCGATCGCGGTAGCCGAGATGTCGAAGCCGGTCACGCGGTTCGCGACGGCGGTCAGCGCATTGGTCAGCCGCCCCTCGCCGCACCCGACGTCGAGTGCCTGATCGAAATGCGCGTGCCGCAGTCGCTCGAGCAGCGCGGAAGTACGGACCTCGTCCTCGAGCGTGCCGTCGTAGTGCCAGGGGTTGGGTTGCCGATACCAGCTCTCCCACTCGTCGCGCGTTCTCATGGACGGCCCCCTGTCGCGAAAGCGCAGTGATGCCTCGCTGGGACCTTGGATTCTGGCAGAAAGGGGTTGACGGAGCTACATGTTCGGGGCTAAGCAACTCGGTGGCATCAGCCGCTGTC
>CALMSQ010000381.1:0-4079 GCA_937872345.1 uncultured Burkholderiales bacterium
CGCGTCGACGGCGAGCGCGAGCGGCGTCGCGACGCGGTCGGGATCGCCGTCGAAATGCGTGAGCGTGAACAGGTACCTGGCGGGGACGGTCGACATGGAAGAGCTCCTCTTCGGAAGTTCGGGCGAACTCGGGTGCCGTCGCCGGCGAGCGCCCGCGATCGATTGTCGTCGAAGGCGTCACGGCACCGCGCGACGAACGGGGTGTCCGCTTGGCGCGCTGCGCAGCGATCGGTTACGCTCGGCCCGAACGCTCCGGTCGTCGTGGCCGGGTAGCACAGACCGATCGGGAGCCCGATGTCCGACCAGGAAGCGGCAGCCGGCGACGAGCGCGCGCAATTCGACCGCGCGATGATGCGCCTGGCCATCGACCAGGCGCGCAACGCGTGGGCGGTCGGCGAGGTGCCGGTCGGCGCGGTCGTGGTGCACGAGGGCAGGGTGCTCGCCACCGGCTACAACCAGCCGATCGGCACGCACGATCCGACCGCGCACGCCGAGATCTGCGCGCTGCGCGCCGCCAGCGAATTGCTGGCCAACTACCGCCTCGTCGACTGCGACCTCTACGTCACGCTGGAGCCCTGCGCGATGTGCGCCGGCGCGATCATGCACGCCCGGTTGCGCCGCGTCGTCTACGGCGCACGCGACCCGAAGACGGGCGCCGCGGGCAGCATCGTCGACCTGTTCGCCGAGACGCGCCTGAACCACCACACGGAGGTCACGGCCGGAGTGCTGGCCGACGAGTGCGGCGAGCTGCTGTCGTCGTTCTTCGCCGAGCGGCGCGGCGTACGCGGGCGCGGCGAGGCGCATCCCGAGGCTGACGCCGTGCCCGACGCGGGCGGCATCGACGTGCGCTTCGACGACGAGGCGGCGCCACGCTGAAACGAAAAGGGCCGCTCGACGAGCGGCCCTTCGGAACGGCTGGCTGCGACGGCGTGTTCGCAGCGCCGATCAGCCGGCGGTCACTGGATCTTGGCCTTCGCCCGCAGGCTCTGCTGCAGCGCCTGGACGCGGTGACGCTCGAGTTCCTGCTGGATCTGCGGGCGAACCTGCTCGAGCGGCGGGGCCTTGGCCTCGCGGACGTCGTCGAGGCGGATCACGTGGTAGCCGAACTGCGTCTTGACCGGCGTCTCGGTGAACTTGCCCTTCTCCAGCTTCACCATCGCGTCGGAGAACTCCTTGACGAAGGTCTGCGGCGTGTTCCAGTCGAGATCGCCGCCTGACTGAGCCGAGCCGGTGTCCTTCGATTTCTTCGCGAGCTCCTCGAACTTCGCGCCCTTCTTAAGCTGCGCGATGATGTCCTTGGCCTCGTCTTCCTTCTCGACCAGGATGTGGCGGGCGTGGTACTCCTTGTCGCCGGCCTGCGCGCGGATCTTGTCGTACTCGGCCTTGATCTCGTCGTCCTTGATCGGGTTGGCCTTCAGGTGGTCGCGGATCAGCGCGCGGATCAGGATGTCCTGGCGCACGTTGTCCAGCTGGCGCTGCACGTCGGCGTTGCGCGTCAGGCCCTTCTTCTCGGCTTCCTGGACGAACAACTCGCGCGCGATCAGCTCCTCGCGGACCGCGGCGCGCAGCTCCGGCGTGTCGGGCCGGCCCTGCGCGGCCAGCGCCGCGACGAAGTCGTCGACCTTCTGTTTCGGGATCGGCTTGTTGTTGACCACCGCGGCGTTCTGCGCGAGGGCGGCAGAAGCGATCGGCAGCAATGCGACGGCCGCGAGCTTCGCCAGCCGGAGCGACAGGGAGGGGTGCGACATCGTGGGTCCTTGTGGCAATCGTGGAGTGACCGGCGCGCCATGGTGACGGCCGGCGGGCCTGGCGTCAGGACGCCTCGGCCGGGGTTCGGGCATCGATCACGAGCGCGTGTATGCGCTGCGGCATCCAGTCGTGCACGGCATCATACACGAGCCGATGTCGAGCCACGGTGCCCAGCCCGGCGAAGCAGTCGCTGACCAGACGAACGCGAAAATGCCCGGCACCGCCGGCCGCCCCGGCGTGCCCGGCGTGCAGGTGGCTGTCGTCGCCGACCTCGATCGCCGCGCCCGGAAAGCGCTCGGCGAGCCGGGCCCGCAACTCGTCGACGCCGGGCCGCATCAGCTTTCCTCCTGCACGTAGCGGCCGAGGTAGAGGGCCTGCGCGATGACGAACGCGATCGTCAGCCCCATCGTGCCGAACAGCTTGAAATTGACCCAGACGTCGGTCGGGAACCGGTAGGCCACCAGCAGGTTCAGCGCCGCCATCGCGACGAAGAACACGATCCAGGCGAGGCTCAGCCGGTGCCAGATCGGCTCGGGAAGCGCCAGTTGCTTGCCCATGACCGACTTGATCAGGTTGCGGCCGAAGAACATCCGGCCGCCGGCCAGGACGGCCGCGAAGAGGCCGTAGAGTACGGTCGGCTTCCACTTGATGAACGTCTCGTCGTGGAAAAACAGCGTCATCCCGCCGAACACCACGATGATCGCCAGGCTCGCCCACTGCATGCCTTCGACCGGCCGGCTGCGGAACTTCAACCAGAGGATCTGCACGACGCTCGCGGCGATCGCCACCGCGGTCGCGACGTAGATGTCGGCCACCTTGTAGGCGACGAAGAACAGCAGGATCGGGAACAGGTCGAAGAGCAGCTTCATGGCGCCAGTATAAAATGTCGGGTTCGAATCCCCCGATCCAGGAGTCCCCCGATGGCCGAACGCACCCGCAACCGCCGCAACACCCTCGAGCGCCGCTGCCTGCCCAAGTCGCTGAAGCGGCTGTACAAGGGCTCGTCGCGTCCGGTCTTCCGGATGCTGGAAAAGGTCAAGAAGGCCTGATTCCTGCAAGGCCCAACGGCCGGCCTCAGCCCTTCGGCTCGAAGCGCAGCGACGCCGAGTTGATGCAGTAGCGCAGGCCGGTCGGCGGCGGGCCGTCGTCGAACACGTGCCCGAGGTGCGCGTCGCACACCGCGCACAGCACCTCGGTGCGCAACATCCCGTGACTGGCGTCGCGGCGCAGCGCGAGGTTCGCCTCGTCGATCGGCTGCCACCAGCTCGGCCAGCCGCTTCCCGATTCGTACTTCTGGCCCGACGCGAACAGCGGCGTGCCGCAGCACACGCACAGGTAGCGGCCTTCCTCGTGGTGATCCCAGAAGCAGCCGGTGAAGGCGCGCTCGGTGCCGTGCCGCCGCGTGACCTGGTATTGCTGCTCGGTAAGCTGGGCTCGCCATTCGTCGTCGGACTTCTCGACGCGGACGGGGCGGGAGGCGGGTGGGTTTGCAGTGGTCATGAGGAGCAGCTCAGTTGCAGGCCCGACGCCCAGTCGGGCGGAAGCGCGGCGTACGCCTCCGATCCGGGCTGTTCGTCGTAGGGTCGTTCCAGGACTTTCAGCAGGCGCTCGACCTCGCCGTAGTCACCTTCGCGAGCGCGGCGGATCGCGACCTCGGCCAGGTGGTTGCGCAGCACGTACCTGGGGTTGACGCGATTCATCGCCGAGGCACGCTCGTCGTCGTTGCGCGCCTCGGCCGCCAGTCGCTGACGGTATCGCGCGAGCCAGGCATCGAACGCCGCGCGATCGGCGATCAGGTCGCGGCAGCCTGCGGTATCGTCCCCGGCCGGGCCGGCCGGCGCCGTCCGGACGGCCGCCAGCCGCCGGAAGAACAGCGTGAAGTCGACGCGACCGGCGTGCAGCAGGCCGAACAGGTCGTCGATCAGCGCGGCGTCGCCCGCATCGCGCTGCGCCAGTCCGAGCTTGTCGCGCAGCGCCGCCTGGAGCGAGTCGTCGAACAGCGCGCCCCACTGGCCAAGCATCGCCTTCGCGTCGTCGGGACCGTCACCGCGTTCGGCGACCAGCGGCATCAGCGCCTGGCCCAGGCACCAGCAGTTCCACTCGGCGATCCGCGGCTGCATCGCATAGCTGTAGCGGCCGGCGTGGTCGGAGTGGTTGCAGACGTGGTTGAAATCGAAACCATCGAGGAACCCGAACGGGCCGTAGTCGATCGTCAGGCCGAGCACCGACATGTTGTCGGTGTTCATCACGCCGTGGCAGAACCCCACCGACTGCCAGCGCGCGACGAGCGCCGCGGTGCGCCGCACGACGTCGCCCAGCAGCGCCAGGTA
>CALMSQ010000382.1:0-5406 GCA_937872345.1 uncultured Burkholderiales bacterium
CGGCCGGGGCCGGGGCCGACGCATCGCGCGCGCCCCGGTTTTCTTTTTTGCCCCTGCGGCGTCGCCGCCACCGGGCAAACCCCGATCGGCCCGCCCTTGCGCGGCATGGCGGCATCGGCCAGACTCCGCGGAAACGGACTTACCGACCAGTAACATCCCGACCGCCGGCGCATGCCCGACACCGCCACGCCCGAGCCCGCGCAGGCCGAATCCCCCTGGCCGTCGCTTCGCGACCGGCAACGCGAGCGCGCGCTCAAGCGGGAGGCGGTGCTTCGCACCGCCGCCCGCATCTTCAACGAGAAGGGGTTTCACGCCACGTCGCTCGACGAAGTGGCGGAACGGCTGAACGTCACCAAGCCGACCCTGTACTACTACGTCGACAGCAAGGACGAGATCCTGTTCGAGTGCGTGCGCACCGGGCTCGAGATGGTGCGCGCGGGCATCGACGAGGTCGCGCGGACCGGCGGATCCGCCGCCGACAAGCTGGTGGCCTGCATGCGTGCCTACGCCCGGGTCGTGACGATGGACTTCGGCGCCTGCGTGATTCGCGTCGGCGAGGATCCCCTGCCTCCCGAGAGCCGCCGCAAGCTGCGCCGGCTCAAGGCCGAGATCGATCGCGAATTCCGCAGCCTGATCGCCAGCGGCGTCGAGGACGGCTCGCTCGCTCCCTGCGACCCGCGGATCGCGGCGTTCACGATCGCCGGCGCGCTCAGCTGGATCGGGCGGTGGTATCGCCCCGACGGTCCGCTGGGTGCCGACGAGGCGATCGAGCGCTGCATCGCCGTGCTGGCCGACGGTATCATTGCCGGCCCCCGCGGCCGCCGGCGGGCGCGCCGCGCGAGCACGGACGCCCCGAAACGCGCAGCCGGGCGCGCCAGGCGATGAGCGTCGCCGTCGCCCGCCCCGCCGTCGCTGCCGACGCGCTGCTGGAGATCGACGCGATCACGCTCGCCTTCGGCGGCGTGAAGGCGCTCGACGGCGTCGCGTTCCGCGTCGCCGAGGGGTCGATCACCTCGATCATCGGGCCCAACGGCGCGGGAAAGACTTCACTCTTCAACACCATCTCGGGCTTCTACCGGCCTGCGTCCGGATCGATCCGCTTCGAGGGCCGGGACATCACGCGCGTCGCCGCCCCGATGCGGGCGGCGCTCGGGCTGGCGCGCAGCTTCCAGAACATCGCGCTCTTTCGCGGCATGACCGTTCTCGACAACATCAAGCTCGGCCGGCACTGCCACCTGCGCACGAACGTGCTCGACGCACTCGTCTACTTCGGCCGCGCCCGGCGCGAGGAGATCGCGCTGCGCGCGGACATCGAGCAGCGCGTCATCGACTTCCTCGAGATCGACCACATCCGCCACGCACCGGTAGCGGCGCTGTCCTACGGGCTGCAAAAGCGCGTCGAGATGGCGCGCGCGCTCGCGATGCAGCCGAAGATCCTGATGCTCGACGAGCCGGTCGCCGGGATGAACCGCGAGGAGACCGAGGACATGGCGCGGTTCATCCTCGACCTGCGCGCCGAATGGGGCATCACCGTCCTGATGGTCGAGCACGACATGGGCATGGTCATGGACGTCTCCGACCATGTCGTCGTCCTGAACTTCGGGCAAGTGATCGCCGAAGGCGCGCCGTCCAAGGTCCAGAACGACCCGGAAGTCGTGCGCGCCTACCTGGGGTCGGGCAACGTCACCGAGCTGCGCGACAGGCTGCGGGCCGCCGCGGCGCGGAGCGCCGCGTGAGCTTCGACTGGCTGTTCCTGCTCGAGATCTCGCTCGCCGGGCTGGGCACCGGCAGCCTGTATGCGCTGACCGGGCTGGCGTTCGTGATCATCTACAAGGCCACGCGGGTCGTGAACCTGGCGATCGGCGAGATGCTGATGATCGGCGCCTACGTCTTCTTCGCGTTCGCCGCCGGGCTCGCGCTGCCGGCCTGGGCGGCCATCGCCGGCGCGATCGTCGCCGGCGGGCTGCTCGGCGCGGTCGTCGAGCGCACGATGATCCGGCCGATGCTCGGCGAGCCGCCGATCTCGGTCTTCATGGTGACGGTGGGGCTGGCGTCGATCCTGGTCGGCGTCGTCGAACTGGTCTGGACCGCCGACCCGCGCCGCCTGCCCGAGTTCATGCCGTCCGATCCGGTCTTCGTCGGCGAGGCCTTCGTCTCGCCGAAGGTCTTCTACGGATTCGTCGTCGCCGCCGTCCTGATCGCGGCTGTGCTCGCGGTGTTCCGCTTCTGGCGCGGCGGCGTCGCGCTGCGCGCCACCGCGTCGGACCAGAAGGCCGCGTATTCGATGGGCATCGACGTGCCGCGCGTGTTCTCGCTCGCGTGGACCGCCGCCGGCATGATCGCTGCCGTGGCGGGCATCGTGGTCGGCGCGATCGGCGGCATCTCGTCGACGATGGGGATCTTCGGCCTGTCGGTGCTGGTCGTCGTGATCTTCGGCGGGCTGGACAGCATCGCCGGTGCGCTGGTCGGAGGCCTGTTCATCGGTCTGGTCGAGACGCTCGCAGGCGCCTACCTCGGCGGCGAGTTCAAGGTGCTGGCCACCTTCGTGCTGCTCGTGCTGATCCTGATGGTTCGGCCGTACGGGCTGTTCGGAACCCGGGAGATCGAGCGCCTGTGACGCCCCTTCGCTACCCCCTCACTTTCGCGAGCGGCCGATGCGGATAGGCGCCGCGCGACAGAGCTACGCCGCCGACGAGGCGCTGTTCGACTCGCGCGTGCAGTGGGCGTGGCTCGCACTGCTCGGGCTCGCCCTGGTCGCGTTCCCGTTCGTCGCGAACGACTACTGGCTGTATCTCGCGTGCCTGGTCGCGATCAACGTCGCGAGCGCGACCGGGCTGAACATCCTGACCGGCTATACCGGGCTGGTCAGCCTCGGCCAGGCGGCGTTCATGGGCCTGGGCGCCTACACGGTCGCGGTGCTCGAGATTCGCGCCGGCACGCCGGCGCTCCTGAACATCGCCGCCGGCGGATTCGTCGCGATGGCCGGCGGCGTCGTCGTCGGCATCCCGTCGCTGCGCGTGAAGGGCCTGTACCTGGCGATCGCGACGATCGCGGCGTCGTTCATCACGCACTTCCTGTTCGCGAACTGGGCCTCGGTAACCGGCGGCACGGCCGGACTCTCGGTGCCGCCGGCGCGGGTGTTCGGGATCGCGCTCGACACGTCGTTGCGGACCTACTGGCTCATCGTGCCGATCACGGTGCTGATGATCGTCGCCGCGGCCAACCTGTTCCGCACACGCATCGGGCGCGCGTTCATCGCGATCCGCGACCGCGACATCTCGGCCGAGGTGCTGGGCATCCCGCTGCTGCGCTACAAGCTGCTGTCGTTCGGGCTCTCGTCGTTCTACGCGGGCGTGGCCGGCGGCCTCTGGGCCTACTTCTTCCGCGTCGTCACGCCCGAGAGCTTTCCGCTGATCATGTCGATCTTCTTCCTCGCGGCGATCATCGTCGGCGGGATGGGAACGATCCTCGGCGCGATCCTCGGCGCCGTGTTCATGACAATGGTTCCCGAACTGCTCAAGCTGATCGTCGGCTGGCTGCCGCTCGGCGGAAACGCCGCGCTCGTCCTTTCGCCGGTTCGAACGATCGTGTTCGGCGCGCTGATCGTCGGATTCCTGGTCTTCGAGCCTCACGGCCTGGCCGAGATCTGGCGCCGGGTGCGCCGGTTCTTCCACCTCTACCCGTTCCGCACCTGAGCGCGACCCGCTCGACCCCCCCACCGACCATGCCCCACAAGGAGGATGACATGAGGAACGCCGACCGCCGGGGACTGACCCGGCGCCAGATGATGGCCGCCATGGCCGCAACCGCCGGCCTCGCGCTGGCCCCGGCCGTGCAGGCCCAGGCCGAGGACATCGTGATCGGGGGTTCGATCCCGATGACGGGAGTCTTCGCGTTCGCCGGCATCGGCATCCACGCCGGCATCCAGGACTACGTGAAGATCGTCAACGACGCCGGCGGCATCAAGGGCCGCAAGCTGCGCTACGTCCCCGAGGACACGGGCTACAAGGTCGACGCTTCGGTGGCGGCCTTCAAGAAGATCACCAGCCAGGAGAAGGTGCACCTGTACTACGGCGACTCGACCGCGTTCGCGAAGACCATCAACCCCGAGCTCAACCGGATGGGCTCGATCCTGATGGCGGGCGCCTCGTTCGCGACCGAGATCAACAACCCGGACAAGTACCCGTACCAGTTCCTGGTCGGCCCCGACTACACCGAGATGTTCGGCATCCTGCTGCGCTACATCGCGAAGGCGAAGCCCGGCGCCAAGGTCGCATTCGTGTACTCGGACTCCGAGTTCGGCCGCGACCCCGTCGAACCGAGCCGCGAGCTCGCGAAGAAGCTCGGCCTGAACGTCGCCGCCGAGATCATGACGCCGCCCGGAAGCGTCGACGTGTCGGCCGAGGTGATCAAGCTGCGCCGCGCCGCGCCCGACTACACGATCTTCCACGGCTACGTGCTGGCGCCGATTCCCGAATTCGTCACCCAGGCGAAGAAGATGGGGATGACCAGCCAGTTCATGGGCACCTTCTGGACGATGGACCACTCGATGGTCATGAAGATGGGCGAGGCCGCCGAAGGCTTCATGGGCGTGATGCCGTTCCGCTACTACTACGAGTCGGACCCGAAGGCGCCGATGCTCGAGAAGATCCGCCAGATGCGGCCCGAGTACCAGAGCAACGCCTACATGCAGGGCTTCCTCACGACGATGCTGTTCGCCGAGGCCGCGAAGCGCACGCTCGACGCGGGCAAGGAGCTCAACGGCAAGAACCTGAAGGCCGCGCTCAACTCGATCCGCAACTTCGACACCGGCGGCATCATCGGCGTGCCGATCTCGATCAAGGGCAACTCGATCCCGGTGGGCCGGATCGTCCGCGCCGACATGAAGCAGCAGAAGATGGTGCCCGCGTCCGAGTGGATCTCGCTGGAGTGACGCGGCAGTGAGCAGCGACGCCGTCCTCGAGATCAACAACCTCGAGGTCGTCTACAACCGGGCCGTGCAGGTGCTGCGCGGCCTGTCGTTGTCCGTGCCGCGCGGCCAGATCGTCGCGCTGCTCGGCTCCAACGGCGCGGGCAAGTCGACCACGCTCAAGGCGGTGTCGAACCTGCTCGCGCTGGAGGACGGCGAGATGACCGGGGGCGGCGTCCGGTTCGACGGCAGCGACACCGCGCGGCTGGGGCCGCACGAGCTGGTGCGGGCCGGGCTGTTTCACGTGATGGAAGGCCGGCACGTCTTCGAGGACCTCACCGTCGAGGAGAACCTGCTGTCAGCCACTTACGCGCTCACAGGCCGGCGCGAGGCGCGGGGCGCCGACCTGTCGCGCTTCGAACTAGGTCGTGTTAACACTAATTGACCGGGTCACGTCGATGAGCGACACTGCTCGTCATGGAAATCACACCCGAGCA
>CALMSQ010000383.1:0-5285 GCA_937872345.1 uncultured Burkholderiales bacterium
AGGACGATGTCGTCGAAGTGCCCGCCTCGCAGCACCGCATCGGCCTCGTCGGGCCGGTCGACGATGTCCACGGCATGACCCGCCTCGCGCAGCGGACCGAGGATCCGCGCAGCATCGGACTCGTCGTCGCAGACGATCAGGATCTTCATGGTTGGCGAGCGGCCGTCTCCGGCCGGCGTGGAACTTCGACCCGCGATCGGGACATTCTAGGCTGCGGCCCGCGTGGGGGGAAAGCCCCTGCGCCCGCCTGTCGTGCCGATTACCGCGCGTCGCAGGCGCAGGCTGCTAAGCGGTGCGATCGATGCACCTTCTGCTGCGCGGCATTCGGGGTGCCGGGCGGCGGGTCGCTTTGCGCCGGACGGCTTCGCGCCGGAGTGCTTCCCGTCATGCGGCTTCGCGCGCGCGGCGGCTGCGCAGCCAGTGGCGCAGCACCTCGAACACCGCCGGCAGGCCCGGAATGACGATCATCGCCAGTGTCACCCACTGGAAATTGGCCTTGACCCAGTCGGTGTTGCCGAACAGGTAGCCGATGCCGGCCAGGCTCACCACCCAGAGCGTCGCGCCGGTGACGTTGTAGAGAGCGAACTTCGGGTAGCTCATCTGCGCGACGCCGGCCACGAACGGCGCGAAGGTGCGCACGAAGGGCAGGAAGCGCGCGACGATGATCGTGATGCCGCCGTGGCGCTCGTAGAACGCGTGCGCGCGATCGAATGCCGCCTTGTTGAAGAAGCGCGACTGCTCCCAGCCGAATACCTTGGGGCCGAAGTAGTGGCCCACCGAGTAGTTGACCGCGTCGCCGAGCGTCGCCGCCACGATCAGCAGCACGATCAGCAACGGCAGGTTCATGCCGCCCACCGCCGCGATCGCGCCGGCGACGAACAGCAGCGAGTCGCCCGGCAGGAACGGCATCACGACCAGGCCGGTCTCGATGAAGATGATCGCGAACAGGATGCCGTACACCCACGGGCCGGCCTGGTCGACGACCGCGGCGAGATGCTTGTCGAGGTGCAGGAAGATGTCGAGCAGCTGTCCGAAGTCCATGGCGGCGGATGTTACACGGGCGTCCCTATAATCCCCGGATGCCCGTCCCTGCCGCACCCGCGCGCCCGATCGCGCTGCTGCCCGACCGCCTGATCAGCCAGATCGCCGCCGGCGAGGTCGTCGAGCGGCCCGCCTCGGTGGTGCGCGAGCTGCTCGAGAACGCGATCGATGCCGGCGCACGCCGCATCGTCCTGCGCATCGAGGACGGCGGCATGCGCCGGATCGTCGTGACCGACGACGGCTGCGGCATCGCCCCGGACGAGCTCGCGCTGGCGCTCACGCGCCACGCGACCAGCAAGATCGCCACGCTCGAGGAACTCGAGCGCGTGGGCACGCTCGGATTCCGCGGCGAGGCGCTCGCGTCGATCGCGTCGGTCGCGCAATTGCGGATCACCAGCCGCACCGCCGGCGCCGAGTCGGCGTCGCGTATCGACAGCGCGACCGGCGAAATCGCGCCGGCAGCCGGGCCCACGGGCACCCGCGTCGAGGTGCTCGACCTCTATTCGCAGACACCGGCACGACGCAAATTCCTGAAGACGCCGGCAACCGAGGCGGCGCACTGCATCGAGGCGTTCCGCCGTGTGAGCCTCGCGCACGAATCGATCGAGTTCGAACTGCAGGTCGACGAGCGGCGCGTCGAGCACCTGCCCGCCGCCGACTGGCGCGCGCGCGCGCTCGACGCGCTCGGCGACGACTATGCCGGCGCGCACCGGCTCGTCCAGACGCAGGCGGGCCCGCTGCGGCTCTGGGGCGTGCTCGGACTGCCGACCGTGAACCGCGCGCGCGCCGACCGGCAGTTCCTCTACGTGAACGGCCGCTTCGTGCGCGACCGCTTGCTCGCCCACGCGCTGAAGCAGGCGTATTCGGACATGATGCACGGCGACCGGCACGCGGCCTGGGTGCTCTTCATCGCGATCGATCCGTCGCTGGTCGACGTCAACGTGCACCCGGCGAAGATCGAGGTGCGTTTCCGCGATCCGCCGGCGCTGCGCTCGTTCGTGTTCCACTCGGTGGTCGACGCGCTGCGCGCGCCCGGCGGCGCGGCCTCGGGCGCGGGTTCGGGCGCTACGCACCCGCCGGCGCAGCCGGCCCACGCCGCTGCCGCGACGTTCCCGAACCGCAGCGGCGGCGCCGCGATGACGCCGCAGGCGTCGAACCGCAGCCTGGCGTTCTACGCGCCCGGCGAGATCGGCGCGTCACTGGCCGGCGCCGCGCCCGACGCGGGCGGCCAATGGTGGCAAAGCGGCGCGCCGTGGCCGCGCGGGGTCCTCGCGCGAGAGCCCGCCGCACCCGGCTGGCCGGCCGCTGGCCCGACGATCCGCGCGCAGGGCGACGAAGTGGAAGCCGGTTCGAACGAGGACCCGACGGGGGCCGGGCCGCACGGCGACCAGGGCGCGGCAGCGCCCGTCGACGACGACGCCGCGGCAGAGCCGCCGCTGGGCCACGCGCTGGCTCAGCTCCACGGCACCTGGGTGCTGGCGCAGAACCGTCACGGCCTGGTGCTGGTGGACATGCACGCGGCGCACGAGCGCGTCGTCTACGAGCGGATGAAGGCGGCGCTCGCGCACGACGCGATGCCGATGCAGCCGCTGCTGGTGCCGGCGACCTTCCGCGCCGACCCGCTCGAGGTGCGCGTGGTCGAGGACGACGCCGAAGCCCTGCACGCGTTGGGCCTCGAGCTCACGGTGCTCTCGCCGACCGCGATCGCGGTGCGCGCCGTGCCGGCGGCGCTCGCGCGCGGCGACGTGGTCGCGCTCGCGCGCTCGGTGCTCGCCGAGCTGCAGGAGCACGGCGCGTCGCGCGCGCTGGCCGAACGGCGCGACGCGCTGCTCGCGACGATGGCCTGCCACGCCGCGGTGCGCGCGAACCGACGACTGTCGATCGACGAGATGAACGCGTTGTTGCGCGACATGGAGAGCACGCCCGGCGCCGACCAGTGCAACCACGGGCGGCCGACCTGGGTACAGCTGCCGTTCGCGGAGCTCGACCGCTGGTTCCTGCGCGGACGCTGAGCGATGCCCCGCGCCAGCACCGACGCGTCGGCGGCCCTGCTGTTCCTGCTGACCGGATTCCTGTCGCTGCAGCCGCTGTCCACCGACCTCTACCTCGCATCGCTGCCGGCGCTGCGCGAGCACTTCGCCGGGTCGGTGTCGTCGGTGCAGCTGACGCTGTCGGCATTCCTCGCAGGCTTCGCGCTCAGCCAGCTGATCGCCGGGCCGCTGTCCGACCGCTTCGGGCGCCGCCCGGTCGCGATCGGTGGCTGCGTGCTGTACGTCGGCGCCTCGCTGGCCGGCATGGTGGCGCCGTCGCTCGCCGTGCTGATCGGCGCGCGCGTGCTGCAGGCGATCGCCGTGTGCTGCACGGTGGTCTGCGCGCGCGCGATCGTGCGCGACCTGTACGAGGCCGAGGCCGGCGCGCGCGTGCTGGCCCGCGCGCTGACCTGGATGGGCATCGTGCCGATCGCCGGGCCGGTCGCAGGGGGCCTGCTGCAGGCAGGCCTGGGCTGGCGCGCCAATTTCGCGGCGCTCACGCTGCTGGGCGCGATCCTGCTGGCCGCGGCGCTGCGCACGCTGCCCGAGACGAACCGCCACCTCGACGCCTCGGCCACCGACCTGCGCGCGCTCGCGCGCAACTACGCGCGCATCGCCGCATCGCGGCGCTTCTGGTCGTACGCGCTGCCGGTCACCGGCAGCTACAGCGCGCTGTTCTGCTTCATCTCGGGCGCGTCGTTCGTGCTGATCGAGATCTTCGGCATCCCCCCGCAGCGCTTCGGCTTTGCGTATGCGCTCGTCACCGTCGGCTACCTGCTCGGCACGATGGCGCTGCGGTCGGTACTGGGCCGGCTCGGGCTGGTCGGCTCGGTCCGGGCCGGCGCCACCGTCGCGCTCGCATCGGGCGCGGCGATGGCCGCGCTGGCGCTCGCCGGCGTGCGCACGCTCCCGGCGGTGATGGTGCCGATGTTCCTCGCGGTGACCGCGCACGGGTTCATCCAGCCCGCCTGCCAGATCGGCGCGATCGACCCGTTCCCACGCCAGGCCGGCGCGGCGGCCGCGCTGATGGGCTTCACGATGCTGGCCGTCGCGGCCGCGGCAGGCTGGGCGGTGGGCGCGATGCACGACGGCAGCACCCGGCCGCTCGCGCTGGGCGTGGCCGTGTGCGGCGCGTTCTGCGCGCTCTCGGCCTGGGGGCTGCTGCGGCGCGAGCCGCGCACCGCCGTCGAGGCTGCCGGCGCACAGGGGCATCGATGACGGGCTGCGCGGAGCAGGCGCCGGTCCCGATGCTGCTCGGCCCGACCGCCTCGGGCAAGAGCGCCGTGGCAATGGCGCTGGCCGAGCGGCTGCCGATCGAGATCGTCACCGTCGACTCGGCGCAGGTCTATCGCGGCATGGACATCGGCACCGCCAAGCCGAGCGCGGCCGAGCGCGCCGCGGTGCCGCATCACCTGATCGACATCGTCGACCCGCGCGACAGCTATTCCGCGGCACGCTTCGTCGCCGACGCGCGCGCGGCGATCGCGCAGATCCGCGCGCGCGGCCGCCTGCCGCTGCTGGTCGGCGGCACGATGCTGTACGCGCGTGCGCTGGTCGAGGGCCTGCACCCGCTGCCGGGCGCCGACTCGGCGGTGCGCCGGCGGCTCGAGGACGAGGCGCGCGCGCTGGGCTGGCCCGCGCTGCACGCGCGGCTGGCCCGGATCGACCCCGTCACCGCGGCGCGCGTGGAGCCGGGTGACACGCAACGCATCCAGCGCGCGCTCGAGGTGTTCGAGCTCAGCGGCAAGCCGATGTCCGAGTGGCTGTCGCGGCCCGCCACGACGCGCGGCGGCATGGGCGGCGGCATGGGCGAGCGTGCGCCGACGCCGGGCGCGTCCGACGCGAACCGGGGCGCACCGCCGGCCTTCGTGCGCATCGCGCTCGAGCCTTCGGATCGCGCCGTGCTGCACGCGCGAATCGCCACGCGATTTCGCGCGATGATCGCCGCCGGCCTGGTCGACGAGGTCCGCGCGCTGCGCGCGCGCGGCGACCTGCGCGCCGACCTGCCGTCGATGCGCTGCGTCGGCTATCGCCAGGTCTGGGCGTGGCTCGAGGCGGGCGGCGGCTCGATCGAGCCGATGATCGAGGCGGGCATCGCCGCCACGCGCCAACTGGCCAAGCGGCAGCTCACCTGGTTGCGCGCGATGCCCGACCGGATCGTCGTCGACTGCCTCGCCCCCGACCCGGTCGCGCCGGTGCTCGACGCGCTGCGCC
>CALMSQ010000384.1:0-7046 GCA_937872345.1 uncultured Burkholderiales bacterium
AAGACGAATTCGGAAAGCTTTCTTTCGGGGAGACAGGAACATGGTTTCGGGTGCAAGCTCACACGCGCCTTACTACTTCGTGCCGCATCCGTCGAAGTGGCCGATGGTCGGCTCGATCGCGCTGGCCTTCTTCGGTTTCGGCCTGGCGAGCTGGGTCAACGGCGCCCCGTTCGGCCCGTACCTGTTCGCGATCTTCATCGCGATCCTCGCCTACATGATGATCGGCTGGTTCAGCACGGTGGCGCGCGAATCCGAGAGCGGCCTGTACGGCGACCGGGTCGACACGTCGTTCCGCTGGTCGATGAGCTGGTTCATCTTCTCCGAGGTGATGTTCTTCGCGGCGTTCTTCGGCGCGCTGTACTACGCGCGTTCGATCACCACGCCCTGGCTCGGCGACCTCGACCACAAGTCGATCCTGTGGCCCGATTTCCAGGCGACCTGGCCGAACGCCGGGCCGGCGGGGGTCGTCGACCAGTTCCAGACGATCGGCCCGTGGCCGATCCCGACGCTGAACACGGCGTTGCTGCTCACGTCGGGCGTGACGCTGACGATCGCGCACCACGCGCTGAAGGACAACCGGCGCGGCCCGCTGGCGTTCTGGATGTTCGTCACGATCCTGCTCGGCTTCACGTTCCTCGGCTTCCAGGCCTACGAGTACGCGCACGCCTACACGGAACTGAACCTGAAGCTGTCCTCGGGCATCTTCGGCTCGACCTTCTTCATGCTGACCGGCTTCCACGGTTTCCACGTGACCGTCGGCGCGATCATGCTGTCGGCGGTGCTCTACCGGATCCTCAAGGGGCACTTCACGCCGGAGCGGCATTTCGCATTCGAGGCGGCCGCCTGGTACTGGCACTTCGTCGACGTCGTCTGGCTGGGCCTGTACGTCGTCGTCTACTGGCTGTAGTCAGGGCCCCGAGCGAGACTCCGCGGCGCGGAGTCTCGCCTGCCTGCCCGCCCGGCGCCCGTCTTCCAGCTGTTCCGGGCGCACCTGCCCGGCCATTCCCGGTGCCTCGTCCGTCGCCCGGCCTCGACGCGCCGGGCCGATCCGGGCGCAAGAAGCGCCCCTACCGGGTCACGACCGGAACGCCGGTACTCTGGATCCAGCCCATCCAGTGGGCGAACAGGATGAACACGAACAGGGCGATCGAGAAGCCGACCCGGAAGCCGAGCGCCCGGACCGTGTTGCGGGTGCGGCCGCGGTCGCGGATCAGGAAGATCATCGCCGACGCGAGGCTGCCGATGATCAGGACGAATGCGACGACGATGATCCACTTCACGCGTGACTCCGGTGGTGCAGGCGCGATTCTAGGCCCGGGCGCCGGCGGGGCGCACGGCGCGCCGGCATGAAGCTGCGCGCCGTGGTGCCGACGCTGGCGGCGCTCGCGCTGGTGGCGGTCACGGTGTCGCTGGGCAACTGGCAGATGCGGCGCGCCGACGAGAAGCGCGCGCTGCACGCACGCCACGAGGCGGCCAGCCGCGACGCGGTTGTCCGGGTGCCCGCGGGTGATCTCGATCCGGCCAGCCTGGAGGGCAGGCGGGTGGTCGCGCGGGGCGAACTGCTGCCGCGATGGACGGTGTTCGTCGACAACCGCACCCACAAGGGCATTGCGGGGTTCTACGTGCTTTCTCCGCTTAGAATGACGGGTTCGGAGCGGCACGTGCTGGTGCTGCGCGGCTGGGTCGCCAGCGACCCGCGCGAGCGCTCGCGGCTGCCCGATCTCGCGACACCGGCCGGAGAGGTCGAGATCGAAGGGATCGCCCAGCTCGACCTCGAGCACGTGCTCGAGCTCGGCCGGTCGGCGCCGCCGGGCCCGCAGGACCGGCTGTGGCAGAACGCCGACGTGGCCTCGTTCGCGCGCTGGTCGGGCCTGGCGATGCAGCCGCTGGTGGTGCGCGAGACGGTCGCGCCGCGCGTCGGCGCGGAGGAGCGGGACGACGGGCTCGTGCGCGACTGGCCGGATCCGGGTAGTGGCGTCGAGAAGCACCTCGGCTATGCGTTCCAGTGGTACGCGCTGGCCGTGCTCGCGGCGGGGCTCTGGGCCCGCTTCGTGCTGTTTGGAAGAAGGAAGGCCGAAAGTTGACGACGCATTCGACGAACGCAGGGGCGGTGATGGCCGCCGAGGGCCCGCGAGCATCGGCGCCGGCTTCGGCCGACGCCGAAACCCGTCGCCGCGTGAACGCGGGGCGCTGGAAGATGCTGGCGATCCTGCTCGTCTGTGCGGCGCCGGTGATCGCTTCGTACTACACCTACTATGTCGTCCGCCCCGAGGGGCGTACGAACTACGGCACGCTGATCACGCCGCTGCGCGACGTCGGCATGCTGGGCACGCTGATGGCGCCGGCTGCCGATGCGACCGGCAGCGCCGCGACGGCAGCGGTTGCGCAGCCGCCCGCGCCGGCGCGCTCGGGGGGCCTTGCTTCGCTGCACGGTCGCTGGGTCATGCTGGTCGTCGCGCCCGGCGCCTGCGACGCCGGATGCCGGCAGCGGCTCTACGAGATCCGCCAGGTCAGGCTGACCACCGGCAAGGATCGCGACCGCGTCGAGCGCGCATGGGTCATCCCGGACGCCGCCGCACCCGATCCGGCGCTGCTGGCGCAGCACGAAGGGCTGGTGCTGATGCGATCGGACGCCGCCACGCTCGCGCGGCTGCTGCCGACCGACCCCGGCACTGCCGTCACCGATCACATCTACATCGTCGACCCCCTCGGAAACCTGGTGATGCGGTTTCCGAAGGACGCCGATCCCAATCGCATGAAGAAAGACCTGGCCAAGCTGCTGCGGGCCTCGAGGGTGGGCTGAGATGAGCGCGACGATTCCCGGGCGCCCGGCGCCCTACGCAGGGCGCCCCGCGGCAGGCGCCGCCCTCTACCGGCGGCTGATCGCGGCGGCGCTGATCCTCACCTTCGGGCTGGTGATGCTCGGCGCCTACGTGCGCCTGAGCGACGCCGGCCTGGGCTGTCCCGACTGGCCGGGCTGCTACGGCCAGCTATCGCCGCTGCACGCCAAGGAAGAGATCGCCAGGGCAGTCGCGGAGCAGGGCGGCGAGCACGGCCCGGTGTCGATGGGCAAGGCCTGGCGCGAGATGGTCCACCGCTACTTCGCGCAGGCGCTGGGGCTGCTGATCATCGCGATCGCCGTCGTCGCCTGGCGGCGCCGCGCGGAACTGCGCCAGTCACCGGTGTTGCCGATCTCGCTGGTCGGCGTGGTGATCCTGCAGGGCATCTTCGGCATGTGGACCGTGACGCTGCTGCTCAAGCCGGCCATTGTCACCGGCCACCTGATCGGCGGGCTGCTCACCTTCGCGATGCTGCTCTGGCTGTGGCTCAGGCAGTCGCCGGCGCCGCGCTACGTCGACGCCGAGCCGGTTGCCGCGCTCGCCGGGCCCGCGTTGCTCGGGCTGGTGCTGGTGTCGGCGCAGATCTTCCTCGGTGGCTGGACCAGCACCAACTACGCGGCGCTGGCCTGCACCGACCTGCCGACCTGCCAGGGCCAGTGGTGGCCGGAGATGAACTTCCGCGACGCGTTCCACTTCGTCCGCGAGCTCGGCAAGACCGGCGACGGCGAGAACCTGCCGATGCAGGCGCTCACCGCGATCCACCTGATGCACCGGATCGGCGCGGTGGTCGTCGCGTTCTACGTCGGCTGGCTCGGCTGGCGGGCGCGAAAGGCCGGCGGCGTCGCGGGGCTCGGCGCCGCGTTGCTGGCCGTGCTGACGCTGCAGTGGCTGCTCGGCCTGTCCAACGTCTACTTCAGCCTGCCGATCGGGGTCGCGGTCGCGCACAACGGCGGCGCTGCACTTCTGCTGGCGCTCACGCTGACGCTGCTCTTCCGCGCCCGGCAGGCGCGCCTGCAGGTCTGACGGGCATGGACGTCTCCGGGATCGGCGCCGCGAGCTGGCGGCACGTCGGGGGCCAGTACCTGGCCCTCACCAAGCCACGCATCGTGATGCTGGCGGCGTTCTGCGCGCTGATCGGCATGCTGCTGGCCGCCGAGTCGCTGGTGCCATGGCACATCCTGGTGTTCGGCACGGCCGGCATCTCGCTGCTGGCCGGGGCGGGCTTCGCGTTCAACTGCGTGATCGAGCGCACCATCGACGCGCGGATGGCGCGTACGCGCGCCAGGCCGCTCGCGCGCGGAGAGGTCGGCACGGCGCCCGCGATCGCGTTCGCCGGCGCGATCGGCCTGCTCGGCGCGGTGCTGCTGTATTTCTTCGTCAATCCGCTCACGATGTGGCTCACGCTCGCCACCTTCGTCGGCTATGCGGTCGTGTACACGGTGCTGCTCAAGCCGGCCACGCCGCAGAACATCGTCATCGGCGGCGCGTCGGGCGCGATGCCGCCGGTGCTCGGCTGGGCGGCGGTGGCCAACGAGGTCAGCGCGCCGGCGCTGGTGCTGTTCCTGATCATCTTCGTCTGGACGCCGCCGCACTTCTGGTCGCTGGCGCTTTACCGGATCGACGACTACCGCAAGTCGGGCCTGCCGATGCTGCCGGTCACGCACGGCGCCGAGTTCACGCGGCTGAACATCCTGCTCTACACGCTGCTGCTGGTCGCGACGTCGCTGATGCCGTACCTGATCGGCATGAGCGGAGCGTTCTACCTCGCCAGCGCGCTCGCGCTGGGCGCCGTGTTCGTCGCGTACGCCTGGAGGATGTGGCGCTCGTACTCCGACGCGCTGGCGCGCAAGACCTTCGGCTATTCGATCTTCTATCTCGCCGCGCTGTTCGGCGCGCTGCTGGTCGACCACTACCTGCGCTGAGCGCGCGGAGGTTCTCGCAGTCATGACCCGATACCTTCGTCGCCTGCACGCCGCCGCGCATCGTGCGCGCCTGGCGGGCTGGGCGCTGGCCCTGGCCTTCGGACTCGCACTGGCCGGTTGCCAGGGCAAGCCCGAATTCCGCAACACCGACGTGACCGGCGCCGACTTCGGCGGCGACTTCTCGCTCACCGGTCACGACGGCAAGCCGCGCACGCTGGCCGACTTTCGCGGCAAGGTGGTGGTGATCTTCTTCGGCTACACGCAGTGCCCCGACGTCTGCCCGACGACGCTGTCGGAGCTCTCCGAGGTGATGAAACAGCTCGGCCCCGACGCCGACCGCGTGCAGGTGCTGTTCGTCAGCGTCGATCCCGAGCGCGACACGCAGGAGCTGCTCGCCAGTTACGTGCCGGCTTTCGACAAGCGCTTCCTCGGCCTGTACGGCGACGCCGAGGCCACCGCGCGTACCGCCAAGGCTTTCAAGGTCTTCTACCAGAAGGTGCCGGGCAAGACGCCCGGGAGCTATACCGTCGACCACACCGCCGGCAGCTACGTCTACGACCCGCAGGGCAAGCTGCGCCTGTTCATCAAGCACGGCACGGGCCCGGAGCCCATCGTGCACGACCTGCGCATGCTGCTGAAGGACTGAGCGTGTCGACGGCCCTGATCCTGTTCGCGCACGGCGCGCGCGACCCCGCGTGGCGCGAGCCCATCGACGCGCTGGCGCGGCGCCTTCACGCGGCGCTGCCGCAAGTCGACGTGGTGCCCGCGTTCCTCGAGCTGATGAGCCCGACGCTGGGCGACGCGGTCGCCACCGCGGTCGGGAAGGGTGCGACGCGGATCGCCGTCGCGCCGGTGTTCTGGGCGCAGGGCGGGCACCTCAAGCGCGACGTGCCTGCGCTGCTCGCGGAAGTCTGCACCACGCATCCGGGCCTGCGCATCGACCTTTGGCCGGTGCTCGGCGAGCGCGACGCGGTGCTCGACGCGATCGCGGCCGACTATCGCGACTTGTGGGCCGCGGGCGGCTGAGCCTGCAGCAGCTTCTCGATCGCCGGCGCCAGATCGGCCGGTACCGCGGTCGGCGCGAAGCGCTCGACGACGTGGCCCTCGCGGTCGACCAGGAACTTCGTGAAGTTCCACTTGATCGCCTCCGAGCCCAGCAGCCCGGGCGCCTCCTTGCGCAGCCACTTGAACAGCGGATGCGCCTCGTCGCCGTTGACGTCGACCTTCGCGAACATCGGGAAGCTCACGCCGAACTGCGTCTCGCAGAACTTCGCGATCTCGCCCTCGGTGCCGGGCTCCTGCGAGCCGAACTGGTTGCACGGAAAGCCGAGGATCTCGAGGCCGCGTTCGTGGTACTTGCGGTAGAGCTCCTCGAGCCCCGCGTACTGCGGCGTGAGCCCGCACTGGCTGGCGGTGTTGACGATCAGCAGCACCTTGCCGCGGTACTTCGACAGTGCGCGCTTCGCGCCGTCGATGGTCTGTGCGCTGAAGTCGTATGCGGTGGTCACTGCGGGTCTCCTGATGGGCGCGCTTGCGCGGGTTCGGGCGCAGCGCCGGCCTGCAGCGAAGCGAGCAGGGTCGCGCCGAGAATCAGCAGCCCGCCGACGATGGTACGCGCGGCGAGCGTCTCGCCCCCGAATCCCACCGACGACAGGGCGGCGAACGGCACTTCGGACAGCATGACGATCGCAGTGACCGCGGCCGGCAAGCGTGCCGCGCCGTACTGCAGCGCGAAGTTGCCGGCCAGCAGCGCGGCGGCCAGCGCGACGTTGCCGCCGATCCACGGCCAAGCCGGCGCGGGCGGACCGTCGATCGTGCCCAGCGACGCGAGCGATGCGGCCATCGCGGTGGCGACGACGAACCCGCCGACGAACATCGCCAGCGCGCGCGCCTCGTCGGGGTCGTCGCGGTGCCGGCGCACCAGCACGTTGACCAGCGCGAAGCTCGCGCCGCCGACGATGCCCAGCCAGTCGGCCAGCGATACGGGCAGCGACATGCCCGCGCCTGGCTGCCACAGCACGATCGCGGCCCCGCCGATCGCCAGAGCGATGCGCGCCAGCGCCGCACCGGTGATCGGCTCGCGCAGCAGCCAGCGCGCGAGCAGCAGCGACCAGACCGGCATCAGGTAGAACAGCAGCACCACCCGAACCACCTCGCCGATCATCACGCCCCAGTTGAACGCGGCGTTCGTGATGCCCGCGGCGACGACCATCCAGAGCAGCCGAGGGCGCTGCAGCAGCGCCGGCCAGGCCGACGGGCGCCACAGGCTGACGAGGACGGTGGA